>NZ_QBLR01000079.1:0-14011 GCF_003070835.1 Halanaerobium sp.
GCTTCTGGCCGGACTTTTAGCCTCTCAGGATTTTTATTCAGTGCTGACAGGAGACCACTCGCTGCGCAAAAGACCGATGCAGCGGATTATTGGACCACTTTCCAAAATGGGAGCTAAAATATGGTCCCGCCGGGACGGACTAGCCCCACTGAGTATTAAGGGCCAGCCGCTGGAGGCGATGGAATACAAACTTCCTGTTGCCAGTGCCCAGCTTAAGTCTTCAATTTTACTGGCAGCTTTAAAAACTGAAGCCGAAACGGTAATCATTGAACCGGCAGTTTCCAGGGATCACACCGAGCGGATGCTCAAAGGTGCCGGGATCGATCTGGAGATTTTAGAGGATAGGATTATTCTAAAGCAGGCAGCAGAGAGAAAACTTAATCCATTTGAGATAAATGTTCCGGGAGATATTTCTTCGGCCGCCTTTTTTATTGCAGCTGGACTTTTGGCAGCTGAGGGTGAGCTCTTAATTAAAAATGTCGGCATCAACCAGACCCGCAGTGGTTTTCTGGAAGTAATTAAGGCCATGAATGGTAAAATTGAACTTTTAAATAAGAGAGATCAGGGAGGAGAGCCGACTGCAGATATTCTGGTTAAACCCTCAGACTTAAAAGGGACAGAAGTCAGTGGTGAAGTAATTCCCCGCCTAATTGATGAGATCCCCATAATCTCTGTGCTGGCAGTTTTTGCTGAAGGTAAAACAGTGATCAAAGATGCAGAAGAATTGAGGGTTAAGGAAACAGACCGGATCAAAGCAGTGGTCACAGAATTTGAAAGACTGGGACTAGAAATTACAGAAAATGAGGACGGGATGGAAATCAGCGGCCCCCAGCCAGTAGAGGGTGGAATTGAAGTTGAAAGCTATCATGACCACCGGATTGCAATGTCGCTGGCGGTACTGGCTTTAAATTCTAAAAGAGGAATTACAATTAACGGCAGTGAAATTATAGCTACATCTTTTCCTAATTTTAAAGAATTACTAAAAGAGGTGATTGGATGAAAAAGATAATTGATGATATTTCAGCCGGTGTTAAAGAGATGAACCGCTATCAGGCCGGCAAAAGCATAGAAGAGGTACAGGAAGAATACGGACTGGAAAAAATAGTTAAACTTGCTTCTAATGAAAACCCACTGGGACCAGCAATTCAGGTGATTGATACAATACAGTCAGAGGCTAAAAATGTCTGTCTCTATCCAGATTCAGACAGCAGGGAGCTTAAGACAGCTCTGGCAGAAAAGTACCAGCTGGCAGAGGAAAGAATATTTCTGGGCAATGGCTCCGATGAAATTTTAGACCTATTAATGACTTTGATTTTAAAGCCAGGGGACGAGGTTATTCAGGCAGATCCAGCTTTTATCAAATATGAGCTGGCAGTAAAGTCCAGGGGCGGCAGCAGTGTCAAGGTTCCACTTGATCAAAATCACAGACATGATCTGCAGGCGATGGAAGCTGAAATCAGCGATCAGACAAAGGCAATTTTTATCTGTAACCCCAATAATCCAACCGGAACCATGCTCGAGCGGGAAGAGATAGAAGACTTTTTGGAAAAGGTGTCAGAGGAAGTACTGGTAATAGTCGACCAGGCTTATCAGGAGTATATCACAGCCGAAGACCCCTTTGATGGAGTTGAGCTGCTGGAAAAATATCCAAACCTAATGCTGATGCGGACATTTTCTAAGGCCTACGGTCTGGCCGGAATGCGGATAGGTTATGCCCTGGCTGATCCAGAACTAATTGATTATTTAAATAGAATTAGAGGCCCCTTTAATGTCAACCGCCTGGCACAGAAGGCTGCAGTGACAGCTTTAGAGTCAGAATCACATCTGGAAATCTGTCAGAATTTAAATAACAAAGAAAAAGAATTTCTCTATCAGAAGTTTGAAGAGCTGGGGCTTGAATATATTGAAACTGAGGCCAATTTTATGATGGTTGACACCGGGATGCCGGCCGCTGAAGTCTTTGAAGAGCTGCAGCAGCGGGGAGTAATTATTAGACCGGGCCATCAATTTGGGATGGAAAGCTGGATCAGAGTAACCATCGGGACCAGAGCTGACAATGAATATTTTATCAGGAACTTAAAAAAAGTATTAGCAGAGGGGAATGAGTAATATGATAGCGGTATTAAAAAGAGGGGCAACTAAAGATGATGAACAGAAGGTAATTGAGTTAATTGAAGAAGCTGGTTTCTCAGCCCATCCGGATACCGGGGCGGAAACTACGATTGTCGGAGTTGTTGGAGTTGCACCTGAAAAAAAGGTTAACCTAAAAGAGAAACTGCAGGTTATGAGCTGTGTGGAAAAGGTAGTAGTGATTTCTGACCCCTATAAGCTGACCAGCTGGAACTTTAAACAGGATAAAACAGTAATTGACCTCGGCGATGGCGTTAAGGTCGGTGGAGATGAGCTGACAGTGATGGCCGGGCCCTGCTCGGTAGAAAATGAAGAGCAGATGCTGGAGACTGCCAGGGTGGTCAAAGAAGCAGGAGCTAAAATACTTCGCGGTGGTGCATTTAAGCCGAGAACTTCTCCCTATTCTTTTCAGGGGCTGGGTGAAGAAGGTCTTAAGTTATT
This sequence comes from Halanaerobium sp., assembly GCF_003070835.1. Classification (NCBI taxonomy): domain Bacteria; kingdom Bacillati; phylum Bacillota; class Clostridia; order Halanaerobiales; family Halanaerobiaceae; genus Halanaerobium; species Halanaerobium sp. The sequence goes on from NZ_QBLR01000079.1 coordinate 2,572, forward strand.
AGCCAAGGCCAGAGAAGAAACCGGGCTCAAGGTAATTACAGAATTGATGGATATTGAGCATATAGATGTTGTCTGCAAATATACTGATATTATCCAGATTGGAGCCCGCAACATGCAAAACTATGCTCTTTTAAAGGCAATTGGGAAGCTCGATAAACCGGTAATGCTTAAAAGAGGGATGTCCGCTACCATCAAAGAGTGGCTGCTGTCAGCAGAGTACGTGATGAACGAGGGCAACCATCAGGTTATTTTATGTGAAAGAGGAGTTAGAACTTTCGGTGAAGAAACCAGAAATACAATGGACTTAAGTTCAATTCCTTTAGTTCAGCAGTTAAGTCACCTGCCTGTGATTGCTGATCCGAGCCACGGAACCGGACGCTGGGAGTTAGTAATCCCGGTTGCCAGAGCGGCAGCCGCAGTTGGCGCAGATGGAATTATGGTTGAAGTCCACCCGCATCCGGAAAATGCACTTTCTGATGGACCACAGTCTCTAAAGCCTGATAACTTTAGGCTGCTGATGGAAGAATTGAATGCAATTACAACTTCTCTCAAATCATTTAAAGCAAGAGAAAAGAAAATTGACTATAAATAATGTAGGTTAAATTTCATCAAACACATTAGATTAAAGCAGCAAATATAAATTGAGAAGTAGAGTATAAAGGAGGAAAAATTTTGTTTGAATATATAACAGCTGGAGAATCACACGGGCCGCGGCTGACAGCAATAATTAAGAGTCTGCCCGCTGGCCTTAAAGTAGAAGTTGAGCAGATAAATGAACAGTTATTTAGAAGGCAGCAGGGTTATGGACGCGGTGGTCGAATGAAAATAGAGAGTGACCGGGCAATAATCAATTCCGGGTTGAGGCATCAGGAAACTCTTGGGACCCCCTTAAGTATGACAATTGAAAATAAGGACTGGCAGAACTGGGTTGAGGCAATGGCTCCTGATAAAGAGCGGGGAGATGATGTGGAAGCCCTGACAAATCCCAGACCCGGCCATGCTGACCTTCCCGGAGCTTTAAAATACAACCACCGGGATCTGCGCAATGTCCTGGAGCGGGCAAGTGCTCGCGAAACTGCAGCCAGAACTGCAGTCGGAGCAGTGGCCAGGCAGTTTTTAAATGAATTTAATGTCAATATTTACAGTCATGTTGTCCAGATTGGTAACTTAAAAAGCGAGACCTGGACAGATCTAAAAGCAAGAGATCCGGAGCGTTTCAAAAATGAGGCTGAAATCAAAAAATATTTTGCCGAGCTTGACAAAACAGCCCTCCGCTGCGGAGACGAGGCTAAAACAGAAGCGATGAAAAATTTAATTGATTCCTGGCGGGCCAATGGAGATTCTGTGGGAGGAGTTTTCGAAATCGTGGTTACCGGTCTGCCGGTCGGACTGGGCAGCCATGTTCACTGGGATTTAAAACTGGAAAGTAAACTGGCAGCTCAGCTGATGGGCATCCAGGCGATCAAAGGGGTAGAAATCGGCTCCGGATTTAAGGGTGCAGGTTTACCGGGTTCCAAGGCTCATGATGAAATATACTATGATCTTGACCGCGGTTTTTACCGGAGTTCCAACCAGGCAGGTGGAATAGAAGGTGGAATGAGCAATGGCGAAGAACTGATTATCCGTCTGGCGATGAAACCTATTCCTACTCTGGCCAAGGCGCTGCATTCTGCTGATATAATCTCTAAAAAGGAAACTACAGCTGCCAAAGAGCGTTCTGATGTCTGTGCTGTTCCAGCAGCCAGTATAGTTGGGGAAGCGGTTACTGCTTCAGTGCTGGCAAAAAGTACAGCTGAGAAATTCGGCGGCGACAGCATCAGAGAAATCAAACGCAATTATGACGGTTATTTAGAGCAGTTAAGAAAGTTTTAATCTGATTAATATCTTATTTTAAACTTTCTCTCACATTTTTAACACATTCCTTTTCTATACTATTAATTGAGAAATGAGAAAAAAACAGAAATCATTACAGTAAATTTCAAAAAATTAATTTTCAAAGGAGTGTTTTAGAAATGAAAAAAGTTCTCGTTTCACTTTTATTAATCACAGTGCTGATGGTTCCGACGACAGTTATGGCTCAGGAGATGGAATTAAATGGTGAGCAGCCGGCCGATCCCTCTCTGGAAGAGAATATTAACAGTAATTCTGCAGTAGCCGAAGTTAACGGAGAAGAAATTACACAGGCAGAACTAAATCAGCAGGCAAATGTTAACCAGCTCCTGCAGCAGCTAAGTCAGATAGACCAGCAGCTGGTTCAAATTTTAGCTCAGTCTGAAGCCGGGTCTGAAGTTATCAAGGAATACCAAAAGCAGAAGCTTGATTCTATTATAGATAATGTACTGCTCAAACAGCAGGCTAAAGAAAAAGGTATTAGCCTCAGTCAGCAGGAAAAGGAAGAAATTTACAAAGAGCAGAAAGCAGCAATTTTGGAACAAAATCAGATGGATGAAGAAGAGTTCTTATCTGTCTTAGAAAAACAGGGCTTTGAAAATGAAGAGGCTTATAAAAAAGAATTTCTAAGTAATCCTCAAATTAAAATCAATAAGTTAATTGAAGAGGAAGTAGCAGCTGAGATTGAAATTAGCGAAGAAGAACTTAAAAAGGCTTATGAGAAAAACAAAGATGCCTTTGCTCAAAGTGGTAAAGATACTGATTTTGAAGATTTAAAGCCACAGCTGGAGAAGATGCTCAGACAGCAGAAGCGAAATAAAAAGATAAGTCAGTATCTAAGTAATTTACGTGAAGAAGCAGAGATTGAAAAGATGATTTAATCCTCCTGAATAGATAAATTTGTTATGGGCCCCTTAGAGGGCCCATATTTAACTTAACTTGATTTAAAATTATTTTAAAAAGCAGATTTTAGATTAATTTAATCTTTCTCTCACATTTTTCTCACATTTCTAACCTATACTTATAATCAGATAAATAAAAAAATGCTTAACTAAATTATTTTAATAGTTAAGTCAATAGTAATTTAAGGGGAGTGCTTATATTTAATGAAAAAGATTTTAGTTTCACTTTTATTGATAACTGTTCTGATGGTTCCGACAGCTGCTCTGGCTCAGGATACGGAGTCTAACAGCGAAAAACCTGCCGCCCAGTCTTTAAATCAGGGTAATCAGGTTGTAGCTACTGTAAATGGAGAAGAAATTTCTTCCCAGCAGCTGGCACAGCAGGCAAATGTTAATCAGATCTTACAGCAGGTAAGTCAGGTAGATCAGCAGCTGGCACAGCTTTTGGCAAGTTCTGAAGCTGGAAAGACTGTACTGGAAGAACTGCAGAAGGCTAAATTAGACAGCCTGATTGACAATGTATTATTAGAACAGGCAGCAGCAGAGTCAGATATTACTTTAACTCAGGAAGAAAAGAACGAGATTTATGAACAGCAGAAATCAGCAATTTTACAGCAGAACCAGATGGACGAAGAACAGTTCCTTTCAATTTTAGAACAGCGTGGTTATGAAAATGAAGAGGCTTATAAAGAAGAATTTTCTAATAACCCTCAGATTAAAATCAATAAGTTAATTGAAGAGGAAGTGCTGGCTGATATTGAAGTTAGCGAAGAAGAATTAAAATCAGCTTATGAGGAAAATAAAGAGGCCTTTGAGCAGAGCGGTCAGGATGCTTCTTTTGAGAAGCTGAAGCCGCAGCTGGAGCAGATGCTCAAACAGCAGCAGCAGAGTCAGGCAATCAATCAGTATTTAGATAAATTAAGAGAAGATGCTGAAATTGAGAAAAATATTTAATTTAACCTTCCTTATATAGAAATTATATACAGCAGAGTCCTGCCCTAAAAAGCAGGACTTTTTTCTTTATGGTATAATTAATTTAATTGAAAAGGAATATAAGCAGAGCCTGTTGTGAGGCTGTTTCAGATTTTATTTTTTTAACATTGATTAGATTTTTTACAATTATCTTTTAAGGAAGTGACAGAATGAGCGGCAAAAATGTTTTGATAATTGACGACGATCCTCATATTAGAGAAATACTGGAAGATTACCTTAAATTTGAGGGCTTCAGTGTTTCGGCAGCTGAAGATACGGAAAAGGGATATCAGCTTTTAAAAACCCAGTCTGTAGATGTCTTGATTCTGGATATAATGCTGCCAGATGAAAACGGCTGGGAATTCTGTCAGCGGATCAGGCCGGAGTTTGAGCTGCCGATTATTTTTCTCAGTGCCAAGGACGAATCTACAGATAAGATTACCGGTCTTGAGCTGGGAGCAGATGATTATATCAGCAAACCCTTTAGTCCACGGGAGGTTGTTGCCAGAATTAAAGCTGTCTTAAGAAGATATCAGCAGGGAGAGGAAGAATCAAAACTGCTTCAGTTTGGTGATCTGATAATTAATAAGGAAGAACATTATATTAAATATCAGGAAGAACTTATTGAAGTTACTCCCAAAGAGTTTTCTCTACTCTGGCATCTGGCTCAAAATCCAAAAAAAGTTTTTAGGCGGGAAAATTTACTGAAGGCTGTCTGGGGTTATGATTATTTTGGTGATGTGCGAACAGTAGATACTCATATTAAATCACTGCGGAAAAAGCTGGGTGATGCTGCAGCTGCAGTTGAGACAGTCTGGGGGGTTGGATATAAATTTGAAGCTGAAAAACTTAAAGACTAACAGTTTATTTGGTAAATTATTTTTTCGATTTATAGTGCTCTCGCTGATCATTATAGTGATTTTTGGTTTAATAGTTATCTATTATTTAGAAGATTTTCTTTATAACCGCCGCGAAAATGAGGTCCTTTATAATTTAAATCAGTTAAAAAACGATATAGACCAATATCTGGCAGCCGGAGAAGATGAGGAAATCAATAAAATTTTGAGCTTAACCGCCCGGCAAAATCGGGGGCAGATCTGGTTAACTGACCGAGAAGGAGATATTATTTACAGTTATCCCGGCCGGATAGATGAGCGGGTAGATTTTGAAGGTTTTGAGCAGATTTTCGACAATAAAATGCTTTCCAGCCGGGTTGATTCAGAGCAGTTTGATCGGCCGATGCTCTTAAATGCAGCTTCAATAGAAGTTGAAGGAGAAAAATATGGACTGCTGTTTTTCACTTCGGTCCAGGGAATTAATTCAACGGTTGGACAGATTCAAAAAATTATGCTTTATTTGATTCTCTTTTCAGCCCTGCCGGCACTACTGCTTGCCTATTTCTGGGCTAAAAGCATTTCTGAGCCTCTAAAAAATATTAGTAAGACCGCTGAAGAAATAAGCCGCGGTAACTTTATAGAAATCAGTAATGCTCAGAATACAAAAGAATTAAAAAATCTGGCAGAAAGCATCAATGAAATGTCAAAAACTCTGGCTCAAAACATGAATAATTTAAAAGAAGAAAAAAATAAGTTAAACTACATTCTTTCGGGAATGGAAGAAGGTGTGCTGGCTTTAAATTCAGCTCAGGAAATTATTCTGCTTAACCAGTCCTTTGCAGATTTTTTTATTTCCGAGGAGCAGGTTGAATTGAATAAGCAGCAGAGCCTTTCTGAGCTGATCGATAATCAGGAAGTAATTGATTTTATAAATGAGAGCATTCAAAAAAGGGAAAATAGAAGTCTGGAAGTTAAGGTAGAGGAAGCTGATAAATACTTACTACTGCACAGCACAGCTATTTTTAGAGAGAGTAAGTTCTGGGGAGTTGTTGTAATTTTTCAGGATATTTCAGAGAGGTGGCGGTTTGAGAAGCTGCAGAATGATTTTGTGGCTAATGTTTCTCACGAATTAAAAACCCCACTTTCTTCAATCAGAGGTGCGGCTGAGATTGTCTATGATGGTGCTGTCAGTCAGGAAAAGGCCAGGGAAAAATACTTAAATATGATTATTGAAGAGAGCAACAGGCTGGAAACAATGGTCAACAATATTTTGAGTATTTCGGAACTAAAATCTGATATTCTGCGGTGTACCGAAGTCAATTTTTCAGAATTTGTCTATAATATGCTGCAGGATTATAAGAGTGTGAATGAAATAGAACAGGATTTCAACTATCAACTGGAAGAAAAGATAATGCTCAGACTTGATGCCGATAAAATCAAAAGGGTAATTATCAATCTGCTCGATAATGCGGTCAAATATTCGCCTGCTGCTGGAGAAATAAAAATTATTCTAACTAAAACTGATTCAGCAGTAAAATTTGCAGTCCGGGATCAGGGACCGGGTGTGCCGCCAGAAGAACAAAAAAATATCTGGGAAAGATTTTATAAGGTCAATAAAAAAGGTTTTCAGAGCAAAAAACGGGGCAGTGGACTGGGGCTGGCTATTGTCAAAGATATTATAAAGCTTCACGGCGGCAGAGTTTATCAAAAAAATTTGGAGACAGGTTCGGAATTCGCCTTTGTACTTCCTGAAGCTAATAATCTGCCGGCTTCAGAGTGATAATCAGACTATTGTAAAAGATTTACTTACAATTTTGCTCTGCAGCTGGTATAATTAATAAGAATAAAATTTATTAAGGGGGCATTATAGATGAGTGAAGAAAAAAAGAACGAAAATGCGTATCAGGCCAAAAATGCCTGGGCGGAAATGGGCAAAGAAGAGAGAGAAGAAGTTTTTGCCTTTAATGAAGGTTATGCTAAATTTTTAAGTGAAAATAAAACCGAAAGAGAATTTGCTTCTGCAGCAATTTCTGAACTGGAAGCAGCCGGTTTTAAAAATATTAATCAGTTTGAAAGTCTCAAAAAGGGAGATAAGGTTTATGTAGAAAATCGCTCCCGGGCTCTGATGGCGGCTGTGATTGGAGAAAAAGATTTAAAAGAAGGTCTCAAAATAGTCGGCAGCCATATTGATTCACCAAGACTTGACCTAAAACCAAACCCACTTTATGAAGATGGTGAGATGGCAATGTTTAAGACTCACTATTATGGTGGAGTTAAAAAATATCAGTGGGTAACTATGCCGCTGGCTCTGCACGGAGTGGTTGTTAAAGATGATGGAACTCAGATAAATATCAGCATCGGCGAAAAAGAAGATGATCCGGTCTTCTTTATTAGTGATGTCCTGCCTCACCTCGGTAAAGAGCAGATGAAAAAGTCAATGAGTGAGGGTATTAGTGGAGAGCAGCTTAATGTAGTTGTCGGCAGTATTCCTGTGGCTGATGAAGATGCAAAAGAAAAAATTAAAGAAGCTGTTTTAAATCACCTAAAATCCGAATATGATTTTAAAGAAGAAGACTTTATCAGCGCTGATCTGCAGGTTGTTCCGGCCTTTAAGACCAGGGACGCCGGTTTTGACCGCGGCTTACTTGCCGGTTATGGTCATGATGATCGTGTCTGCAGTTATACAGCTTTAGAGGCAATTTTGGATATCAAAGATCCTCAGTACACTTCAGTAATTTTATTGATGGACCGTGAAGAAGTTGGCAGTATGGGTTCAACAGGTATGCAGTCCCACTTCTTTGAGGATCAGGTGGCCAATCTGGTTGATCTCTATTATAATGAATACAGTGAACTGCTGGTGCGTAAGGTAATGCAGAATTCTAAGGTTTTATCAGCAGATGTTAATGCTGCTTATGATCCTGATTTTGCTGAAGTTTATGCCAAGCATAATTCTGCTTATCTCGGTAAAGGAATTGTTATCTCTAAATATACTGGAGCCCGCGGTAAAGCTGGAGCTTCAGAAGCCAGTGCAGAATTCATGGGAGAAATCAGAGGTCTCTTTAATAATGCAGGTGTAGTTTGGCAGACTGCTGAACTTGGTAAGATTGACGAAGGTGGCGGTGGAACTATCGCTCAGTTTCTGGCCAATTACAATATGGATGTAGTTGACTGTGGTCCAGCTGTGCTTTCTATGCACTCACCTTATGAAGTTGTAAGTAAGGCAGATGTTTATCATTCCTATTTAGCTTATAATGTATTTTTAGAAAAATAGATTGGCTCAAATAGATTATTTAAACACAGGAGGGGCTTAGAGAAGCTTCTTCTGTGTTTTGAAATTTAATTTAGGAAAATGTTAATTGCTTAACTTTAATTAAATTTATATCGTATATAATAAATGTTGTAAGTCAAAATGAAATTGTAAATTGAAGGCATAATTAAAGTTAAAAATTAATAATACCCAGGGAGTGATATATAATGGCAAAGATCGATCAGGAAGAAAAAAATAAAATTAAAGAATTGTTCTCAAAAAATTTAAAAGACGATGTTAATTTACTTTTCTTTTCTCAAGAAGAGGGCTGTCAGTACTGTGCAGATACAGAAGAGATTTTATCAGAGGTGACTGGCCTGGATGAAAAAGTAGATTTTGAAAAACATTTATTAGGCAGCGAAAAAGCTGAAGAATTTGGTGTAGATAGAGCACCAGCAATTATCTTCTTAAATAATGAAGGTCAGGATAGTGGAGTTCATTTTTATGGAATTCCTTCAGGCTATGAGTTTACTTCATTAATTGAAGATATTTTAGATATGTCTGACCATGAAAGAATAGACCTTTCTGAAGATATCAAAAAAGAAGTAAAAGCTATTGATTCTGATGTGCTGCTGCAGGTATTTATTACACCTACCTGTCCATACTGTCCTCGCGCGGTTAGAGTTGCCCATCAGATGGCAATGCTCAACCCTAAGGTCAGAGGAGAAATGGTAGAGGCAATGGAATTTGAAGAACTGTCTTCCAGCTTCAATGTATCCGGAGTACCAAAAACAGTTATTAACTCTGGTGCAGACGAACAGGTTGGAGCAGTACCTGCCAAAACAATTCTGAAAAAGGTTCAGGATTTAGCAGTAGCAGCCAGCTAAAATAAAGACTTAGTATTTTTATTCACTTGTACCCGGTCCGAAACGACCGTTTTGGACCGGGTTCAAATAAACACAACACAGGAGGAAATTCAATATGAGTAAACCGGTAAAAGTAACAGATGGAAACTTCAGCAGTGAAGTTTTAAGCGCAGACAAAAAAGTTTTAGTTGATTTTTGGGCAGAATGGTGTGGTCCCTGTAGAATGGTGGCACCTGTAGTAGAAGATATCGCAAACGAATATGGTGACCAGATTAAGGTTGCTAAATTAAATGTTGATGAAAACCAGTCTACTGCTTCCCGCTATGGAATCATGAGTATTCCAACTATGTTAGTAATGGAAGACGGCAAGGTAAAAGATAAGCTTGTTGGTTATATGCCAAAGGATAAACTGGTAAACAAATTGGGTCTAAAATAATAAAATTTTGCTTGATTTGAAAGCCTCTCTTTTTATTTTATTATAAGAAGAGAGGTTTTTTATATTTTCTTGCCGATTACCCTGTAAAAGTTTAATCTTTTATGATAAAATTAAGATTGATTAAAAAAAGGAGGGTTATCAGTGCAGCGTTTACTAATTATACATACACCTGATGCTGATCTTAAAGATATAGCAGAGGGTATAAAAGAAGGGGCAGAATCAAAGGGGTTTAGAGTAGATATCAAAAACACAAATGATGTGGGGAATGGAGTCTCCTTTTATCCCTATGACCTTATTTTAGCGGGCAGTCCGACTAAGGGGATTTTTAGAGGGAAAATAGACGAATCTTTAAGTTCATTTCTTTCTGAAGCCAAAAGAACTGTCGGTAAAGATGCTGTTGCCTATGTTAAACCTCGCTTTTTTGCAACGAATAAGGCTTTAAAAAAGGTAATGGCAGCTCTCGAATCTCAGGGCTGTATTGTCAAGAATTTCAAAGCAATTAAGAACCACCAGTCAGCAGTAGAATTTGGTAAAAATATTAAAATATAGAATCTAAAAACCGCAGTTAAAATTTGGGCTGTGGTTTTTTCAAATTATAAAATTCTGGAGTGAATTAATAAAGTATGAGTAAAAATTGTTCTATCAAGTTAGAAAATTTACAGAAACTTACTGATGATCCTGAAAAACAAAAGATCAACAACCAGTATCAGGGAGAATTTTATATAAAAAATGAAAAGTTATACCTGAGTTATCTTGATGATGCTGAAGGTATTGATGGCTCCCAGACAATCGTTAAAATTGATCCGGAGCGGGAGCGGGTGCTGCTTCTGCGTCAGGAACCTGCAGCTATGAAACAGGATTTTAGGGTCGGCAAAAAGCAGGAAGGTTATTTTAAGACGGCCTATGGTGAAATTAAAATGGCTGTTAAAACTAAGAGATTGGAAATGGAAATCAGTGATAATTCCGGCCTGATTAGAATTAACTATCAGGTCTTTTTGGGTGGAGAGTTAAACGCTGAACACCATTTGAAAATAAATTATAAAATTACAAAGTAAAATTTATAGGAGGTTTTTTGTTTTGCAGAAAAATTTACAGGCCGCTGTGGAAGCTGAATTAATCAGTTTTCTGGTCGAAAGTGTAAAAAAAGCAATTTATGATGGAGACTTGGATTTAGAAAAGGTGCCTGAGGTTTCAATTGAGGTGCCGCGCGAAAAAGGTCACGGAGATTATGCTACTAATCTGGCCATGGTTTTAGCAGGACAGGCAGGGATGAACCCCCGCAAAATTGCCGAAATTATTGTAGAAAATTTTGAAAGTGATATTGTAGAGGATATTAATATTGCTGGCCCGGGATTTATTAATTTTAAGCTTAAAAATGCCTGGCTCTGGAATAACCTTAAAATCATTACTAAAAGAGCAGCGGATTATGGTAAAATTGATGCCGGTAAAGGCAAAAGGGTGCAGGTGGAATTTGTTTCAGTTAATCCGACCGGACCTTTACATGTAGGCCACAGCCGGGGAGCTGTAGTTGGAGATGTAACTGCTTCAATCATGGAAGCTGCAGGTTATGATGTGGAAAAAGAATACTATATCAATGATGCCGGAAATCAGATGGATATTCTTGGTAAATCAACTCTCTTACGATATCGAGAAATTCTGGGTGAAGATATTGAAATGCCTGAGGATGTTTATGCCGGTGATTATATAAAAGAAATTGCTCAGGATTTATATGATGAGCACGGGGCAGAGCTAATGGAAAAAGACGAGGAGCAGCAGCTTGAAATCTGCCGCGAATATGCCTACCAGGAAATGCTGGCAGATATTGAAGAGGATTTAGAAGAATTCGGAATCGAATTTGATAACTGGTTCAGTGAGCGAACTCTTCATCCCGATAAAATTGAGCAGGCTATTGACCTGCTGCGAGATAAGGGTTATATTTTTGAAAAAGAAGATGCTCTCTGGTTTAAATCAACTGATTTTGGAGATGATAAAGATCGAGTTATTATCAAATCAGACGGCTCACCAACCTATCTGGCAGCAGATATGGCCTATCATTTAGATAAACTGGAGCGAGGTTTTGATAAACTGATTAATGTCTGGGGAGCTGACCACCACGGCTATATTCCGCGAATGAAAGCTGTAATTGAAGCTTTTGGTTATGATAAAGATATTCTGGAAGTAATTGTGGTCCAGATGGTGACTCTGCTTCGTAATGGTAAGAAGGTGCCGATGTCCAAAAGAGCAGGCAGTTTTGTGACTATGAAAGAGGTAAATCAGGAAGTTGGTACAGA
>NZ_QBLR01000080.1:0-13998 GCF_003070835.1 Halanaerobium sp.
TAAAAGGCGGTAAATCAACTGAAGATAAAGATGAATTATTTGCTTTCTATAAATATCCAGATAGTATTCAAAAATCAATTTATACAACTAACTGGATTGAAAGAGCCAATAAAGAAATCAGAAAAAGACTTAAAACAATGAACAGTTTACCAAATGAAAAAGCAGCAGAAAAAATATTATATCTTAAGATCTTAGACTATAATTCTAAGTGGTCAGAACGAAGATTAAAAGGATTTTTAGCTGCTAGAGATAAGCTAATTCAACTATTTGAAGAAAGATATTAATTTATTTACACAAAATACTTGACGTTACCTTATTGGAAGGAATGAAATTTATATATGAGAGAATTTTTAGAATTGAATCCATTAGAAAAATTTTGGCAGCAATTAGAATCTTGCTTAGAAAAAAAGAAGCTGCAGGTTGAAAAAATTAAACTAAATAATGCTGCAGGTAGAATTTTGGCTGAAGATATTTTATCTCCAGTTGATTTACCGCCTTTTAGTCGTTCAACAGTTGATGGTTATGCTGTTAAAGCTGCTGATACAGCAGGGGCTTCAGCATCAATGCCGACCTATTTAGATATAATTGGCAGTGTTCAGATGGGCCAAAAGACAGAAATTGAATTAAAAAGTGGTCAGGTAGCAGCTGTTCCAACTGGGGGAATGATTCCCCAAAATGCAGATGCAGTTTTAATGATTGAAGACACTGAAAAAATAGAATCTAAGATGATTGAAAGTTTTAAAGCACTTGCTGTTGGAGAAAACATTGTCCAAAAAGCTGAAGATATTGGTGCAGGAGAATTGTTATTTAAAAAAGGTCATAAAATTATGGCCCGAGATATTGGAGCCTTAGCTGGTCTAGGAATAACAGAATTTGATGTTTTTCAAAAAGCAGCTGTTTCTATAATTTCAACTGGTGATGAACTAATTCCCGCAGAAGCAAAAGCCAAAGCAGGACAGATTCGAGATATCAATAGTTATTCTATTGCTGCTTATTTAGATAAAATAGGTGCAGAAACAAAAAAAGTTGGTATTATTAAAGATAAATTTGATAACTTAAAAAGTGCTTTACAAAAAGAATTAGGACAAGATTTGGTTTTAATTTCAGGTGGTAGTTCGGTTGGAATCAAAGATATGACAATCGATTTACTTAATTCTCTAGGAGAGCCAGGTGTATTGTTACACGGTCTGGCCATTAAACCAGGGAAACCAACTATTTTAGCTGATATTGAGGGGACTATTGTTGTCGGTCTGCCCGGTCATCCTGCTTCAGCCTGGACTGTAAATACTGTCCTATCAGCTGAAATTGTACGGGTTTTAAATGGCGAAAAAAAGCCTTCAGAAATGGGCAGTGAAAATAATAAGTATTTTATTGAAGCAGAATTGACAAGAAATTTAGTCTCAGATAAAGGCCGTGAAGAATATATTCCGGTAAAAATAATTGAGAAAAATGAAAAATTATTTGCAGAGCCATTACTTGCAAAATCCAGCCTGATCACCAATTTAGCCTATGGTGATGCAGTGCTAAAAATCCCTCAAAATAAAGAGGGAATTGATAAAGGGGAATTAGTTAGATTAAAATTAATTGAATAATAAATAGAAAAGAGGTATTTAATTTAAAATGGTTAAAAAATATTTAAATAAAATCTCATTAGCAGATGCCCTAGCTAAATTAGAAAATAGATTTAAAAATTTAAGAACTGAGACCGAAAAAATTCAAACCGTAGATGCAGAAGGAAGAATTACTGCTAGACCTTTTTATGCAGAACGTTCAGCTCCCGATTTTTATGCATCTGCAATGGATGGAATTGCAGTTCAAGCTCAAAAAACTGCTGGAGCCAGTGAAAGATCGCCAATTAAACTGAAAATTGGTAAAGAAGCTCAGCCTGTAGATACTGGTGATCCCATACCAGAAAGATTTAATGCAGTTATAAAAATCGAAGAAGTAAACCAAGTTGAAAAAAAATATTATGTGATTGAAAAAGGAGTTCCACCCTGGAATCATATCCGTTCTATTGGCGAGAGTACTGTCAAAGGTAATTTATTGGTTACTACAAATCATAAGCTTAGTGATTATGATCTAGCAGCTCTTTTAGAAGCGGGAGTCACTGAAGTTGAAGTCTATAAAAAACCATTAGTATCAATAATTCCAACCGGTGATGAACTAGTCAGCGCCGAAAAAAAGCCTAAAGTTGGTGAATTAGTAGAATTTAATTCAAAAATGGTTAAAGCAGCTTTAAACAAGTGGGGAGCCAAAGTTAAAATAACAGAAATTTTAGCAGATCAAAAAGAAATTATTAAAAGCAAAATGCTGCAGGCAGTTGAGGCAAGTGATCTTGTAATTGTTTTATCCGGATCTTCTGCCGGCAGAGGTGACTTTACAATAGATATTTTACAAAATGAAGGAGAAATCTTATTTCATGGTGTAAATATTATGCCTGGGAAACCTCTGATTGCAGCTCAAGTAAAAGATACACCTGTATTTGGCTTACCAGGTTATCCACTTTCTGCCTGGCTGGATAATCAGCTTTTTATTAGAGAAATAGTTTATTTACTTCAGGGAGACCAGGCTCCAAAATTTAATCAGATCAAAGCAGTTGTAAACCGTAAAGTTCCATCGGAAATAGGTTTAGAAGAGTTTTTAAGAGTTAATTTAATTAGTAATAGTGAAAATGAGTTCACTGCAGTTCCTTTAAAAAGGGGATCTTCAGCTATGGAATCAATGCTGAAAGCAGATGGAATTATGAAAATAGGTGAAAACAAAGAAGGCCTTCATCCTGGAGATCAAGCTCCAGTTATTCTTTTAAAAGAAAAAAGTAAAATAGAAAATGATCTGCTTTTAATTGGAAGCCATGATTTAAGTTTAGATTTAATTAGAAATGAAATCAGAGAAAGAAACTATAATTTTGACTTAAAACTGCAGACTGTAGGATCAATGGCAGGTCTAACAGCTCTAAAAAGAGAAGAATCTCATTTAGCGGGTGCCCATCTTTTAGATCCTGTAACAGGTGAGTACAATATTTCTTACTTAAAAAGATTTTTTAAAGGAGAAAAAATATTTTTAGTCAATTTAGTTCAGAGAGAACAGGGTTTATATCTTAAAAAGGGAAACCCTAAAAATATAGAAGACATTAATGATTTAAAAGGAGAAAATATTAATTATATTAACAGACAGCGTGGTGCAGGTACTAGGGTCTTATTTGATTATCTTTTAAAACAGAATAAGATTCAGCCGGCAGAAATTTCTGGTTATGAAAAAGAAGAGTTTACACACATTGCAGCTGCAGCCGCTGTAGGACGGGGTTCAGCAGATGCAGCTTTAGGTATTAGAGCAGCAGCTGAAGTTATGGATGTTGATTTCTTGGCTTTAGCTGAAGAAAAATATGATTTAATAATACGAGAGAAATATATAGATGATCCCCGGGTCAAAAAATTAATAGAACTCTTAAATCAAGATAAAATAAAAGCTAAAATAGAAAAACTTGGGGGCTATAACTGCCAGGAAAGTGGAAAAATTAAAAGCTTAGAACTTTAAAATGGAGGCAATTAAATGCAGAAATTAATTGATCAATTTGGAAGAAAAATAGATTATTTAAGAATCTCAATAACTGACCGCTGCAATCTTCGCTGCCGTTACTGCATGCCTGCAGAAGGAGTCAGAGAAAAAGATCACTCGGAGATTTTAAGCTATGAAGAAATAATAAAAATAGCCAAAACTGCTGTTAAAATGGGCATTAAAAAGATTCGTCTAACTGGTGGTGAACCATTAGTTAGAAAAAATGTGGAAGCTTTAATTAAAGAACTTAACAAATTGGATTTAGAGGATATTTCAATGACCTCTAATGCTGTGGCTCTGGCAGATAAAGCATCTTCATTAAAAAAAGCTGGTTTAGATAGGATTAATATCAGCTTAGACAGTTTGAGTTCCGAAAAATTTGAGAAGATCACACGGCGTCGGGCTTTAAGCTATGTTTTAGCTGGAATTGAAGCTGCACTTGAAGCAGATCTCAAACCTGTTAAAATTAATATGGTAGTGATGAAAGGGATTAATGATAACGAGATATTAGATTTTGTGGAATTAAGTCGAAATAAAGAACTAAATATTAGATTTATAGAATATATGCCTCTGGGAGGCGAAGCAGAAGCTGAGAAATTTATCAGCAGTAAAGAAATTAAAAAAATAATTGCAGACAAATATAAATTGCTGCCTGCAGTAACTAAGGGCAGTGGGCCTGCCAATTATTTTAAAGTCGAAGGTGCTTCAGGTACAATTGGCTTTATTTCTGCCCTTAGCGAACATTTCTGCAGCAGTTGTAATCGACTGCGTTTAACTGCTGATGCCAAAATAAAGCCCTGCCTGGCAGGTAATCAAGAAGTTAAGATTAAAGAAATAAATAGTTCAGAAATTGAATCAGCATTTATAGAAGCACTAAAATTAAAACCGGCCTGTCACCATCTTGATTTTGCAGAACAGGCTTATAATCGAAATATGTCACAAATTGGAGGCTGAAAATGAATAAAGAATTGTCACATGTTGACCAGAACGGGAAAGTACAGATGGTAGATGTTTCAGAAAAGAAAACAACCAAAAGAACCGCCAGAGCTGTAGGAGAAATTAAAATGCAGCCTGAAACTTTAAAAAAAATAAAAGCAGGTAATATAAAAAAGGGAGCTGTAATTGAGACTGCAAGAATTGCAGGAATCACAGGTGCTAAAAAAACCTCGGATTTAATACCTATGTGTCACCCTTTACTTTTAAGCAGTATCAAAGTTGATTTTGACCTAAACTTTGAAAATAAAATAAAAATATTTTCAGAAGTTAAAAATAGCGGTCAAACTGGAGTCGAAATGGAAGCTCTGACTGCTGTTAATCTAGCTGCCCTTACAATTTACGATATGATTAAAGCAGTTGATAAATCAATGGAGATCGGATCAATCAAATTAATGTACAAAGCAGGAGGAAAGAGTGGGATTTATGAGCGAGAAGAAAAATAAATTTAAAATAAGAACAGCAGTTTTAACAATTAGCGATAAAGGCTCACGTGGAGAAAGAAAAGATCTGAGTGGCCCAATTATTAAAGAAATGATGGAAAAAATTGGAGCCGTAATTGTGTATGAAGATATCATTGCTGATGAAAAGGCCGAAATAAAAAAAGCTTTAATTGAGATTTCAGATCAGAAGCAAGCGGATTTGATTTTAACCACAGGTGGCACAGGTTTTGCCAAACGTGATATTACTCCTGAAGCAACATTAGAAGTAATAGAAAAAGAAGTGCCGGGAATTCCAGAAAAAATAAGAGCTGATACCCTTGCCAGAACACCTCAGGCTGCATTATCAAGAGCCAGAGCTGGTATTAGAAAAGAAAGCTTAATTATCAATTTTCCAGGAAGTCCCAAAGCAGTTAGAGAATGCTTGGATGCAGTAATAGAAATTATTCCCCATGGAGTAAAGATTTTAAAAGGGGAAATTACAGAACACCGTCACAGCAATGACAACAGTCATCAACATGATCATAATCATTAACTAGTTTTTTAGAGATTCGGCTATTTTTTTCTTAAGAATTAAATAAATAAAGATTATTTAAGAAATAAAAATTACAGAGGTGGAATAGATGGAAGCTAAAATCAAAGCAGTTTGCTTGAGTGAAGAAAAAGGAACAACCAAAAAAGTAATAGAGGAAGGGATTTTAATTGAAAATTTTGGTTTAAAAGGGGATGCTCATGCCGGCAAATGGCACCGTCAGTTGAGCCTTTTAGATGAAAGTAGTATTGACAAAATGCGAAACCAGGGTTATGAATTAAAATTTGGAGATTTTGCTGAAAATATTACAACAGAAGGCTTAGATAAACTCTATGAACTTCCAGTTGGACAAAAAATAAAAATTGACGAAAAAGTTATTATAGAAGTCACTCAAATCGGAAAAAAATGTCATCATGATTGTGAAATTATGCAAAAAATAGGTGATTGTGTAATGCCGAAAGAAGGAATCTTTGCCAAAGTAATTAAAGGTGGCTTAATAAAAGCTGGAGCTAAATTAGAACTTATTTGAATATAATTTGATTTTTAAGAGCAGATGTTTTAATATTTAATTGTAGATATTTAAAATTTAAAGAAATTACATAATTATCAAAAATAATTTCTTTTTTAAGGAGGAATAACAATGGAAATGATAGGGGTCAGCGCTTCTTCAAGTAAGGCTGGCAAGACTACTTTAATTTCCTTAATGTTAAAGGATAGCTGTGCTAAAACTGCAGTTATTAAAACATCAGTTAATAATGATCTTGACCAATATAAGGTGATTAATGATCCTAGAATAATTAATCAAACAGGTACAGATACCGCCAGGGTTGTAGAACACGGAGCAGATAAGGTGCTGCTTTTAGAAAGCCCTGCTTCAGAACTTCCAACAGCTTATCAGCTAGCTCGCAATCTTTTAGATGATGATATAGAAAGATTATTTATCGAAGGTAATACAATAATTAATTTTTTAAACCCTGATTTGTTATTTTATTTAGAAAATCAAGATAAAGCTGAAAAAGAATCAGCAAAGATGGTAAAAAATAGAGCTAATGTCAAGATTAATACAAACACATTATTATCAGCTGGTAAATTGGGTGATTTACCATTTACAATCCAGTCAGACAAAATGACATGTTATCAGTCACATCTTTTGGCTGAACTTTTAAAAATGTCAGTTCCTAGAGTTGGTAAGGTAGTAAAAGAACAGAAGGTTAAAATAGTAAAATGTCAGCTTGGACTCTTTTAGTTGTATTGGCAGCAGCCTGGTAAATATTAGCAAATTAAGCTTAACTTTAAGTAATTTGCAAAATTTATCAGCTTCCTGCCATTATTTTTTTGCTAAACTTGACTAAGAGTCGAAAAAGTGATATAAATTTATATAGACCAACTAAGGAAGGTGAATATTTTGCGAAAAGCAACAATTACAGGTCTGGGTAAATATCTTCCAGATAGAATAATGACAAATCATGATTTAGAAAAAATTGTGGATACTAGCGATGAATGGATAAAAACAAGAACAGGTATAGAAAAAAGAAGAATTGCAGCTGAAGATCAGGCAACATCAGATTTAGCATTTGAAGCTGCCAAAGAAGCTTTAGCAGATGCAGAACTTGCAGCTGAAGATCTTGATCTAATTATTGTAGCAACTATCACACCGGATATGATGTTTCCAGCAACTTCCTGTATTGTTCAGGAAAAATTGGGAGCAAAAAATGCAGCAGCTTTTGATTTAGGTGCTGGTTGTTCCGGTTTTGTTTATGGCTTAAGTACAGCAGTAAATTACATTGAGTCTGGAATGTATGATAATGTTTTAGTTATTGGAGCCGAGGTCTTATCAAAAATTTTAGATTGGGAAGATCGAGGAACCTGTGTTTTATTTGGTGATGGAGCTGGTGCAGCTGTAGTTTCTGCTGCTGACAAAGGTGGATTCCTAGCAACTGATTTAGGAGCAGATGGTACTGGTGCAGATACCCTTTATCAACCAGCTGGTGGATCAAGAACTCCTGCCTCACATGAGAGTATTGATAACCGGGGCCATTTTCTGAAAATGGAAGGTACTCCAGTCTTTAAATTTGCAGTTAAAACAATGGGTAAAGCTTCACTTAAAGTACTTAAAAAAGCTGGAGTAAAAAAAGAAGATGTCAATCTATTAGTTCCTCATCAGGCAAATACCAGAATTATTGATGCAGCAGCTAAAAGGTTAAAATTAAATGATGATCAGGTTTATGTTAATCTACCCGAGTATGGGAATACATCTGCAGCTTCAGTTCCGATTGCTTTAGCAGAGGCCAAAGAAAAAGGATTAGTCAATAATGGTGATAAGATTGTCTTGGTTGCTTTTGGAGCAGGTTTGACCTGGGCTTCGGCAGTAATTGAATGGAATGATCTTAAATAATATTGAAATAAAACTTTAAAGAAATAAAACTGTAAAAATGATTTTAAAATAAAATTGGCTTAAATTAATTGAAAAATCACAGTAAAAAAATATATAATAAAAGATGAATTGAAAGATAAGTGAAAAAAATATTAAACTGGAGGCTTTCAAATGAGCAGTAATTTAGTTTTTATGTTCTCAGGACAGGGTTCACAGTATGTTGGAATGGGAAAAGAATTATATGAGAATTATGAAGCTGCAAAAAGTATTTTAGATAAAGCAGAAGAAATAGTAGATTTTGACTTAAAAGATATGATTTTTAATGGTCCAGAAGCAGATTTAAATAATACAAAAAATACACAACCTGCTATTTACACTGTAAGTGCAATGATCAAAGCAGTTCTAGCTGAACATGGATTAGACGCAGCAGCAGCAGCCGGACACAGTTTAGGAGAATATTCCGCTCTTTATGCAGCCGGTGTTCTTTCTTTTGCAGATGGTCTGAAATTAGTGCGCCGCCGTGGTGAACTAATGGACCAGGCTGATCCCGAAGGGAAAGGAACAATGGCAGCTATAATTGGCCTGGCTGATAAAGAAGTAGAATCAGTTTTAAAAGAAATAGATGGTATTGTTACTGTGGCTAATTATAATTCTCCTGGTCAGGTAGTTATTTCCGGAGAAGTTACAGCAGTTGAAGCTGCAGGTGAATTGCTGTCAGAAAAAGGAGCCAAAAGAGTAATCCCCTTAACTGTAAGTGGAGCTTTTCACTCACCACTTATGGAGCCAGCTAAAGAAGAACTAAAAAACACTATAGAATCTGTGGAATTTAAAGATGCTCAGATTCCTTTAATCGCTAATGTCACAGCTGATTATGTTAAGGAAAGCAGTGAAATCAAGTCGGCTTTAATTAAACAGTTAAATAATAGTGTCCGCTGGGTAGAGACAATTGAGAGATTTAAAGAAGATGGTTATGAAGATTATGTTGAAGTTGGCCCAGGCCGAGTGCTAAAAGGTTTAATGAGAAGAATTGACCGTTCACTTAATGCATATAATGTTGAAGATGAAAAAAGCTTAAAGAAAACATTAAAAAAATTAAAATAGAACTTATTTCGACTTAGGAGGAGAATATTTAATGGATAAAAGAGTTGTAATTACAGGTGCAGGTGTTGTACATTCACTGGGCTTAGAATTAGACGAATTTTGGGAAAATATTAAAGCAGGTAAATCAGGTATATCTAAAATCGAAAATTTTGACGCTTCAGATTATCCGAGTCAAATTGGAGCAGAGCTAAAGGATTTCGATCCAGGAGAATACATAGATCGTAAGGAAGCTAAGCGTTTAGCCTTATACAGTCAGTACGCTATCGTAGCAGCAATGAAAGCAGTAAAAAATTCCGGTTTAGAAATCAATGAAGAAAATGCTGATCGTGCTGGAGTAATGGTTGGTTCAGGTATTGGTGGAATAGAAGTTTTCGAAGAACAGGTAGCAAAGCTTAATAAAAGAGGACCTAGAAGAGTAAGTCCTTTCTTTATTCCGATGATGATTTCTAATATGGCAGCTGGTAATGTAGCAATTTATACTGGTGCAAAAGGACCTAATGTTAACCCAGTAACTGCTTGTGCATCTGCTACAACAGCGATTGGAGAAGCTTTTGAAACAATAAAAAGAGGTGCTGCTGACATTATGATTGCTGGAGGTACAGAGGCTTCGATTACACCATCTGCAGTGGCCGGATTCGGTAATATGAAAGCTTTATCAAGTAGAAATGATGAACCGGAAAAAGCAAGTCGTCCTTTTGATAAAGATAGAGATGGTTTTGTAATTGGAGAGGGTGCAGGAATAGTAATTTTAGAAACTCTGGAAAGCGCTAAAAAAAGAGGTGCTGATATTATAGCTGAGGTAGTTGGCTATGGTGCATCTGGAGATGCTTATCATATTACCTCTCCAGCTCCAGAAGGAGAAGGTGCAGTTAGAGCTATGAAAGCTGCTATAGAAAGAGCTGGAATGCAGCCAGAGGAAATTAATTATATTAATGCTCATGGTACCTCAACACCATTAAATGACCAATATGAATCAACAGCAATTAAAAAATTATTTGGAGACCATGCTTATAAGCTAAAGGTATCTTCTTCCAAATCAATGACAGGCCATTTATTAGGTGCTGCTGGTGGGGTTGAAGCAATAATTTCTGCTATGGCAGTCAAAGAAAATATCGTGCCTCCAACAATGAATTTTGAAGAAGGTGGAGAAGGCTGTGACCTAGACTATCAACCAAATCAAGCTGGAGAAGCAGAATTAAATGCAGCTTTAAGTAACTCCTTCGGTTTTGGTGGTCAAAACGCCTGTATCATTGTTAAAAAATATCAAAATTAATAACTAAAACTAAAATAAAATACTTTAATAGCTGTTTAACTAGTTAAAATTAACTTTGGATAAATTTGCTATTAAAAATAGAGATAAAGATCTGCTCAAGAAAAAATCGGGCAGGTCTTTTATTTTATTGTCCTAAATAATTGAAATAAGGCTGGAAAAAATATATAATCAAGCTGTTAAGTGATAATTTCAAAAAAATATTTTAGAAATAATAAGTTAAAAATAAGCACTAGAAAATGATTATTACAAGTTGATCACAGTTCTAAGATTCTATTATATTTTAGGAAAGAAGGTATTTTTTAATATGAAAGTATATGCTCTTGTTGGGCCCAGTGGAACAGGTAAAAGCCACCGTGCGGTACTTTTAGCAAATAAATATCAGATACCCCTGATAGTTGACGATGGTCTGCTGATCTATGCCGGTAAAATAATGGCAGGCAGCTCTGCTAAAAGAGAAGAAAGTAAAATGGGAGCAATTCGAAGGGCTCTTTTTTATGATGAAAAACAAACAGAAGAAGTAAAAAAATGTCTTAAAGAAATAGATGAAGATAAAATATTGATTTTAGGCACTTCTACGGGAATGGTTGAGCGAATTGATGAGCGATTGGAACTTCATGGAATTGACCAGTATATTAATATTGAAGAAATTTCTTCAGCAGAGGAGATAGAAAAAGCACTTTCAGTCAGAAATAATGAAGGCAAACATGTCATTCCGGTGCCAACTATTGAAGTAGAGCAAGATTTCTCAGGTTATCTGCTGCATTCACTAGAACTATTTTTCAAAAAAGATGATGAGACAGTCCGCCATGAAAAAAGTATAGTTCGGCCGCGTTTTAGCTTTTATGGAAACTTGAGCATCAGTAATCGAGTACTGGTAAGTTTTATAGAGTATTTGATTAAGGATTTTGAGGAGATTACTGCTTTCAAAAAAGTAAAAGTTGAAGAAATAAACAGCCAGCTTATTGTTGATCTATCTTTAGAAATTAGATATGGTTTAATTATCACAAATTTTGTTAATGAATTCAGGTCAGCACTAAAAGTACATTTAGAAAATAATACAGGAATCAATGTTAAAGAAATTGATATTGAAATTTATTCTTTAAGTGTTGATTAAGATATTTCATTAAGTTATTGAGGGGGTAAATAAATTGAGAAATTATCATGCCAAAAAAATGGATAAAGATTCAATATATCCATATCAAGACTGGAAAATCACCGAAGAGGAATTTTTATTAGAAAATAATCATCACAATGAAGCTATTTTTTCTCTTGGTAATGGCTATCTTGGTTTAAGAGGAACTTTAGAAGAAGATTATCCAGGTAGTGAAGAAACAACAACTCCTGGTTTTTATATTAACGGAGTCTATGCTTCAGAAGAAATTATTTATGGGGAAGAAGCACCTAATTTACCCAAAAAAGGTCAGACAATGATTAACTTAGCTGACTGGAGTGAAATTAATTTATATATTAACGAGGAAAAACTAAATTTACTTAAAGGCAAGGTTTTAGATTATAATCGGGAACTAGATTTAAAACAGGGAGTACTTAAAAGATATATTATCTGGGAAGATCGCCAGGGAAGAAAAATTGAAATTAAAATTACCCGCTTGATTTCATTAAGCAGAGAACATATTGGTGCAATTAGGTATCAATTTAAAGCAATCAATTTTTCCGGTAAAATTAGTCTTAACTCAGCCATTAATGGTGATGTAAGCAATCATCATCACTTAAGAGATAAAAAAGCTTTAGAGGTAATAGAAAGCGAAGTTGACAGTAAAAGCGGCCATCTACTGCACGATGTTAAAAGTACTAATTTTAAAATAGCATATGTTGTGGAACATTCGATCAAAGGTCATACTCAAGATAATTGTAAAGTAAAAAAGAGATCTTCAGATAATAGAATTGATTGGATTTTTGAAATCAGCGCCAGCCAGGGTGAAGAATATACAATTGACAAAATTGTAGGTGTCAACCACAGTCAGGAAGCTGGAGAAAACCCCCTTAGTGATGCCAGAGCCTCAGCGGCAAGAGCTTCAATTTCTGGTTTTGAAAATCTTCTCGAAGAACAGGCAGAATTTATGACAGGTTACTGGCAGGATGTAGATGTTAAAATAGATGGAGACGATGCTTTACAGCAGGCATTTAGATTTAATGCCTTTCATATACTACAGGCTGCTGGAAAAGATGGTCAGACTAGTGTTGCTGCCAAAGGAATCAGTGGAGAATATTATGAAGGCCATTATTTTTGGGATACAGAAAGCTATGTTCTTCCTTTTTATGCTTTTCAGCGTCCAGAAGTAGCACGCAATCTGCTGCTTTTTAGATATAATACACTTGATCAGGCAAGAAAGAATGCTGAAAGAATAAAACTGGATGGAGCCTTATTTCCCTGGAGGACAATTAATGGGGAAGAGGCCTCAGGATTTTTTATGGGGTCTACAGTCCAGTATCATATCAATGCTGATATTGCTTATGCCTTAAATTTATATTATCAGGTTAGCAATGACCAGGAGTTTATGGAAAACTTTGGTCTTGAAATTTTAGTTGAAACAGCTAGAATGTGGATCAGCCTGGGTAGCTATATTCCAATGAAAGATAATAAGTTTTGTTTTAATACAGTCTGTGGACCTGATGAGTATAAGCCTGGTGTCAATAATAATGCTTATACAAATTATATGGCTAAGTTTAACCTGGATACTGCAGTTAAAATGGCAGCGATTATCAAAAAAGAAGCACCTGAGAAATATAAGCGTCTGGCGGAAAGAATCGGCCTGACTGAAAAAGAAATATCTGAGATGAAAAAAATAAAAGAAGATATCTATCTTCCGTACAATAAAGATTTAGAAATCACCCCTCAGGATGATTCCTTTCTTTATAAAAACCCAATAGAAGTGGATAATATTCCAGAAGAAGAATTGCCGCTGGTTAAAAATTGGCATCCATTAATCATCTGGCGTTATCAAGTAATTAAGCAGGCAGATGTAATGCTGCTGATGCTGCAGCTTGGAGACCAGTTTAGCCAGGACTTGAAGCTTAGAAACTATGATTACTATGAACCTAAAACAACCCATGATTCTTCACTATCACCGGCAATTTACAGTATAATTGCCTCGGAAATAGGTTATAAAAATCAGGCCTATAATTATTTTATGCAGACTGCCCGACTTGACCTTGATGATTATAACGAAAATGCCTATCAGGGGATACATACAGCCTGTATGGGCGGAACCTGGCTTTCACTAGTACAGGGCTTTGCCGGCATGAGAATGTTTAATGGAAAGCTATATTTCCATCCCCATTTACCTGATGGTTGGAATAGTTATCAGTTTAGACTGCGTTTTAAAGGTAGTCAAATAGAGGTGACAGTTAAAGAAAACACTGTTAAATACATGCTGATTTCAGGTGATAAGGTAGAATTTAAACATTTTGAGCAGTTAATTTCATTAGAAGAAAGTAATTTAGCAGAAAAAGTAAAATTATAAAAAAAGTACAATAAAAAAAGAAAGACAGAAGATCAAAAATAATCAAAGCAGGTGTAAAAATGGATTATAAGAAAAAAATATATATATTACTTGCGGTAGGTATTTTCTTTTTGTCTACCTCAGGTGTTTTAATAAAAGTAGCTACTGCACCACCATTAATAACTGCTTTTTATAGAATGTTTTTTACAGTGCTAATTTTAACTCCATATTTTTTAATTAAACACAGAGCTGATGCGCGTTATTTTTTA
>NZ_QBLR01000489.1:0-1164 GCF_003070835.1 Halanaerobium sp.
GGAGGGGATTGGATTGAGAATTAAAAAAGGTGACACTGTGGAAGTTATATCCGGAAAGGATAAAGGTAAGCGCGGTGAGATTTTAAAAGTAATTCCTAAAAAAGATCGCGTAATCGTTGAAGGTGTGAATATAGTACACCGCCATGTTAGTCCTACTCAGGATATGCCGCAGGGTGGAATTATAGAAAACGAAGCACCAATACATGCTTCAAATGTTCAACTCGTCTGCCCCCGTTGTGACGAAAAGACAAGGGTTGGCGCAGAGCGTTTAGATGACGGTACTAAAGTTAGAAAATGCAAAAAATGTGATGAAGTTGTTGATAAATAAATAAGCGGAAGGAGGTCCAGAAATGTCAGTATTAGCTAATGAATACAAGGAAGAAATTCTACCCCAGCTAATGGAGAAATTTGATTACAATAATGTAATGGAAGCTCCTAAATTAGAAAAAATAGTAGTTAATGTTGGGTTAGGAGATGCTAAAGAAGATACTAAACTTCTGGATACTGTTGTTGATGAGATCGCACGCATAACCGGACAGAGTCCTACTGTAACTCGAGCAAAGAAATCTATTGCTAATTTTAAAATTAGAGAAGGCATGCCGGTTGGAGTAAAAGTTACTCTTCGCGGTGAGCAGATGTTTGAGTTTTTATATAAGTTAATTAATATTACAATGCCACGTATCCGAGATTTTAGAGGTGTATCTCCTAAATCATTTGACGGTCGCGGTAATTACAGCTTAGGAATAAGCGAACACACTGTTTTCCCAGAAATCAATATTGATGATGTTGATAATGTTCATGGTATGGAAATTACCATTGTTACATCTGCCGAAACAGATGAAGAAGCATTTGAATTATTATCACTAATGGGAATGCCATATAAGAAGTAAAGACCTATAAATTGAAGGAGGGTTTAGTTTGGCACGTAAAGCTTTAATTGAAAAGGCCAATAAAGAGCCTAAATATGAAACACGAAAAGTGAATCGCTGCAGCAGATGTGGACGTTCACGCGGATATATGAGAAAATTTGATTTATGCAGAATTTGTTTCCGAGAATTAGCCCACAAAGGCGAAATTCCTGGAGTTAAAAAAGCAAGCTGGTAAAACTGGAAGGAGGTTTGTAAATGAATTTAACAGATCCAATAGCAGATATGCTGACCCGGA
>NZ_QBLR01000081.1:0-13946 GCF_003070835.1 Halanaerobium sp.
TTTTTAAATGTTTCCCATACTATTTCTAATAGAATACTATCATATTGATGAATTAAAACATCTCTCATTCCCTTTATTTCTCTCCAAGGAACTCTAGGATAATTATTTATAACTTCATCAGATAATCTTTTAGCTGCTTCTCCAATAATCTCAAGTCGATGCACTATTAAATCTTGTTTTTCCTGACTTTCATAAAAATCTTGTTTAGAAATGCCATCTGAATATTCATATATCATTTCAATACTATATAAAATATCATTCAAATAATCTCGATCTTTTTTAGAAATCATATTAATGACACCTGATCTTTTATTATTTCTTTTTTAAAGTCTTCTTTTTTTGCAAATTTTTTCAATCCACTATAAGTAATAATATCAACAGACAAACCCAGAGCTTCTTCAATATCCAATTTTACAGCGGTCAGTTCAAACAAATCATTCTGAGAAAGTTCCACGATTAAATCAAGATCACTTTTACCATTAACAGCTTCACCGCGAGCATAGGAACCAAATATTCCAGCTTTTTTAATATTGTGTTTATTTAATATATCTTTAATTTTTTTTCTCTGATCCTGTGAAAGATTCATAATTGATCTCCCTCCTAAAGTGAGAACTTATCTCTAATTATATTATATCACCTACTATGAAGATTATAAATAAAAAAATTGAATTTGAGCCAGTTTCAAAGCTCATTATTGGACATCTTAACTTATTTAAAGCTACTTGATGAAAACTTAACAAAAGTTACCTTGACCAAAAATTATCATCAATATATAATTTAATTGTTACTACAGCACGAACATAAAGTAGGGGGTAAAAAAATGCAGGATTTAGTAACTGGTCGGGCCCATTTTAAGTCCATTATAGAAAGCAATTCTCTATATATCGACAAAACAGAATTTGTCTACAAAATCGCCCGCAGTAAAGAAAAGTTTTTTCTACTCAACCGTCCCCGGCGTTTTGGTAAGTCCTTATTTGTTAACACCCTAAAAAGTTTTTATCAGGGAGAAAAGGGGCTTTTTACTGGCTTAAATATCAATAATCAGGACTGGCAGTGGAAGGAATATCCGGTTATTCACCTTGATTTTTGTGCCGTTGTTGCAGAAAGCATAGAAAGTCTGGATAAATCGCTGGGTTATGCTCTGGAGAGAGTCGCAAGAGAATATGATCTGCAACTTGAAACCGATATGGCTCCCAGGATGTTAAAAAATCTAATACTAAAATTATATCAAAAATTTGAGAAAAAAGTTGTGATTCTAATTGATGAATATGATAAGCCCGTATTTGCAAGTCTAATTTCGGCTGCCGCTTTACTGAAAAAGATATTAAGGTCTATAATCCTTTTGCAGCAGCAAGAGTTTTAGATTTTGGTTCTTTTGACAACCACTGGTTTAACAGCGGCTCACCTATATTATTGTTTCATCTTATTCTGAGAGAAGATTTTAATATTACAAAATTCGAAGATTTAAAAGTGGAAAAAAGCAAACTGAATCCGAGCAGCATCAAAGAGTTAACTCTTATTTCTTTTATGTATCAGACCGGATATTTAACGATTAAAGAAATTTCAGCTGAGGGGTTAGTTAAATTGAATTTTCCAAACTTTGAGGTGGAAAGCAATTTTTTAATTAATCTGCTGGATTTTATGACTGAAGACAAAATTAATAGTGTAGACATCTACTATTTAAGAAACTCTCTTGTTAAAGAGGATAATCATTTTCTGCTTTCTTTTTATGGGCAGAAGGAAGAAGTATTTAAGCAGCTTAAAGCAGAATCTGAAACTGAAAAGGACTCTTATTATATTTCAATGAGTTTTGATCTTCAAAAAAGCGAACTGGCTGAGGTTGAGATTAAAAATTAATTCGTTAATTTCTCCCAAAAACCGACTACTTTGTCGACTGACATTCCTTCCATAAAGTAAAGTTTTTGGGATATTGTTTTCTTATCCATTTTGACCCCCTTTTAAGGCTTTAAATAAAGACTATAGGTATTATTTGTTGTATATGAGTATTATACCACCTAAAAAGAGATTTATAAATAAAAAACCGCCCCGGGAAAAGGGCGGTAAAAACAAGGAGAAAAGTATCTAGTACTTTAAATCTATATTATAGCTGCTCTCTGCAGCAGCTTCAAAAAGGGGAAAACTTTATTTCTTTTAGCTTAATTATATAATAGCAGCTCTGGATTAAAAATACTTTAAAAGAATATTAGAAGCAAATTAGAAATATCTATTGGTAATTAAATTAACAAAACTTTCTATATCTTCCAGATTATTATTTATAATTTGATAAATATATTCCTCATCAATTTGATCATAGAGATGAACAATTCTATTTCTGAATTTGGTCATCTTAACAAACTTTAACAGTAAATCTTCTGCGATAATCCCTTCAGCAGCAAGTATTCTAAAAGAATCAGCACTTGTATTAGGACCTGTATAGCCTTCGCGAGAAATAATATGGGCTGCTATATCCAGCATAGCTTCTACTGCTGCCTGCAGATTATATTTTGCAGTATCATAATTCTTATAATCACTCAAAAAATCTTTCTTTTCAAGTTCAGCCAGTTCTTTTAATTTTTTTAGATTAGTTCTGATAAATTTTAGCTTTTCTGCTATCCGTTTATGATTTATTCCTGATGTTTTCTCCTTTATTCCTGTAATATACTCATGCTGAAATTTATATTTAAATCCTTCAGCCTCAGGACCATATTTTAAAGCCTCTTCTTTAAACTCAGCAGTCTCGATTTCATCTCTGCTGTAAATTAACTCTCCACTTCTAACTACTTCATACTTAAAAGCCAGCTTAACATTATTCAAATTGATTAAATCAATATCATATTTTCCTAACTCCAATTCCAGGCGTGCTGCCAAATCCATCTGCTCTGACATATCCGGTGATTCATCAAAAAACACAGCTAAATCCAGATCACTACCGGTGTTTTGATACTTCGTACCATAAGAGCCAAAAATGTATGCCAGCTTAACATTTGCTTCTTTTTTTAAAAAATCAGCTATATTTTCCTTAAGCTCAGGCTCAAGCTTTCTCTTTAACTTTTCCATAATCTCACCGTCCTGGGTTGAAGGCTTTAATCAATATATTCCTTATACCACCTAAAAATAGCTTTTAAGTCACTTAAATTTTCTTTAATGATCATCAGTAAAATCTCAGGATCTATCTCTGCATAATCATGAACAATTACATTTCTAAATTTGGCCATTTTAATATAACTGTCTACATTTTCTTTAATAATTTTATTTTCAGCCAGAATCTCTATAATCTCACTGTTAAATTTTGGATTGCCTAGGCGCTGATCACTTATAATATGGCTGCCAATATCCAGCACACTCTCTACTGCTAAATGAATTGTTCTTTCTAAAAAACGAAATAGCACTTTATCTCCAGTTAATCTTTCAAGGCTTAAATCCTGGTATTCCTCCAAATCATTAATATATTCTTCTAAATGCTCAAGCTTATTTCTGACTACTTCTGCATCTACCATAGCTAAAACCCCTTTCCCAGATTCTGATCATTAATTTTATAGAATCTACGCATATCTATATAATTTAAAATTGCTCTCTTTTCCAGTTCAACTCTGCGGCTCTGATCACTACAGTAAATCAATTTTCCATCCAGAATCTGATGTTTGAGTTTTAGATCAACATTCTCAAAATCAACAATATCTACTTCAAGCCCAATTAATTTCTCCAGCTTTGCCATCAGTTCTAATTTTAAATTAAATCTCTTAAATTTATCAAACTCCTGAGTATAAATCACAGCCAGATCAAGATCACTATTTTTATTAAATCTTTCAGAGTTAAAAGAACCAAAAGTATAGACAGCTAATATATCTTTTCGCTTTGAAAAATAATCTCTGACTCTATCTTCGATTTCTTTTTTATTCTCCTCTGTATTCTTATTCAGCACAGTGAACACCTTCTTTAGAATAGTTTGATTCTAATTTTATTATAACACAGCTAAGATTAGAGGACCAGAGTCTAAATCAAAGCGAAAACTTTTCTATCGACTCATCCATAATATCCTGGGTAATCCCGATATAGTCTAAAGTAATACTGGGTGAAGAGTGATTGAACAATTTCTGCAGCAGAGCCACATCCTTATTCTTCTGGTAGTGGTGATAACCAAAGGTCTTGCGGGTTGAATGACAGGCGATACTTTCCAGCCCTGCTTTGCGCCCTGCCTCACTGAAAATCCTGTAGGCCTGAAAACGGGTTAAGGGTTTATTCTTCCCAATCCTGCTCTGAAATAGATGTTCTTCTGCTTCCATTCCTTTAATGTAATCCTTAAGCTCGTGGCGCAGGTTAGAATTGATCAAAAAACGCTTATTTTTAGAAGTCTTCTGCTCCTTAAGGACAATATGGGTTTTGCCCCGCACATCTTTGACCTTAAGCTTCAGCATATCACTGATTCTTAAGCCCGTATTAATTCCCAGCACAAAAAGGATATAGTTGCGGTAGCTCTGCTCTCTTAGAATTTTTTTCAGCTCGGCAATTTTACTTTTATCTCTGATCGGCTCCACCTTATTCATCTGCTGCTCCTCTCTAAGTTTGTCTTCCCTCAATTTTAAGCTGTCTTTATTTTATTATAACACTTTTTACTTTCAATTTTAAGCATTATTTACAAAATTATCTAATTTATCTAAAAAAATATAGCCACCTTTTGCCATCAGGCAGCTTATTTTATCACTGAGCAAACTTATAGCCGATCCCCCAGACAGTCTGAATATACTCTCCAAGCTCTGGCCCGAGCTTATTGCGGATCGATTTAATGTGAGTATCCACGGTTCTAATTCCACCATAGTAGTCAAATTCCCAGACCAGCTCTAAGAGTTTTTCCCGGCTGAAGACAGTTTTCGGAGAAGATGCCAGCTGCCAGAGTAAATCAAATTCCTTTGGCGCCAGAGAAACTTCCTCTCCCTTAACCTCGACCAGCCGCTGTTCCTGGTTGATAATTAAGCCGGGAAATTCAAGCTGCTCCTTATTCTCTTCACTCTTTGTTCTGCGGAGCAGATTTTTAGTTCTGAGCACAACTTCCCGGGGACTAAAAGGTTTGGTCACATAGTCATCTGCCCCGAGCTCCAGACCCTTAATCCGGTCATTTTCCCTATTTTTAGCACTTAAAATAATAATCGGAATCTGATTGTGGGGCTTTAGCTCCCTGCAGATATCGAGTCCGTTTTTTTCGGGCAGCATCAGGTCCAGAATAATAACATCAGGTTCTATCTCTCTGATTTTTTCCAGACCCTCTCTGCCGTCATGGGCAACAAAAACTTCAAACTCCTCGTAATTAAAGTAATCACGAAGAATCTTGCAGATCTGCTGGTCATCATCTATAATTAAAATCTTATTTTTTGCCATTAACTCCACCACCTCAGTTACTAATTTATCAAATCTATGTGATGAAAATATGATGAAAGTAAAAAATCAATCAATTTAAGCCTCTGCTGCTGGGATTGTAAAGCTGAAGGTTGAGCCTTCTCCCTCACTGCTTTCTAAAAATACTTCTCCCTGATGTTCCTTTACAATCTGTTTGACGATCGCCAGTCCGAGACCACTGCTCCGGTCACCGGGAGTTCTTGCCTTATCAACTTTATAAAATCTCTCCCAGATATTTTTCTGTTCTGAATCCGGAATCCCAACCCCATTATCAGCGACTGAAAATCTAATCTGAGCTTTTTCTCTTTCAGCTTTCAATTTAATCCTGCCCGTTTCAGCTGAATATTTAACACTGTTGCTCAGGAGGTTAACCAAAACCTGCCTCAGCTTTTCTCGGTTTGCCCGGACTTTTAGCCCGGGGTCGACCTCAATTTGAAGGCTCTGTCCATCTTTTTTAATATTTTTGAAAAATACTTTCAGGTTTTCAAAAAGTTCTTTAATCTGCAGCTGATCCTTATTTAATTCAACCCCACCGGCATCGATTTCAGCCAGGGTTAAGGTCTCATCGATCAGGTGTGAAAGGCTGTTGCTCTCCCTTAAAATCATCTTTAAATATTCCCGCTTTTCTTCAGGATTCTCAATTATCCCATCGAGGAGGATTTCGACCGAGCCTCTGATTGAAGAAAGAGGGCTTTTAAGCTCATGGGAGACATTAGCCACAAATTCCCGCTGCAGTTTTTCAAAGCGGTAGCGCTCACTGATATCATGAAAAATAGCTACTCCACCCCAGAAACTATCGTCTTCCAGGCGAATTGCTGTGAAGTGAACCAGGTAGTACTGATTTGTATCTTCCTTACTTATAATCAGCTGCTCCTGAGCAGCTTTCTCTTTGCTGATAATCTGCTCAAAAACTTCAGTCACCTCAGGGTATAATTTGACCTCACTTATCTCTTTATCGCGAATATCTTCCTCAAAATTAAATAAACTTTCAGCCGACTGGTTGGTCAGAATAATTCTGCCCGAGCTGTTGACAGCAACTATTCCCTCTTCCATCCCGGATAAGACATGTTTCAGCTTGTTTTTCTCCTCGGCCAGGCTCTTAATCGTCTGCTCCAGTTTTCCAGACATCAAATTAATACTTTCCGAAAGCAGCTTGATCTCCTTACTTGCTCCCTTTTCTTTAATTTCTACCTTTTTGCCGTACTCACCCTGACTGATCCTGGCTGCAACCAGCCCCATATTGTGGAGGGGATTGGCCAGAGAACGGGAAAAGTAGTAAGAAACAAAGAGGATAAAGACCAGGGCAGTCAGCGAAATATAGATCATAATCCCCACTATATGTTCAATAATCGAATTAATCTCATCAATCGGGGTAAAAACAAGCAGGCCGGCTATAACCTCATCCTGATATTTAACCGGCATCCCAACAAAGAGCATCGTTAGTTCAAAATCTTCGGTATTAACCTCCCGGGAGATGGTATTCCCCTCAAAAATGGTTTCATAGCCGGAAAAAGTTCGTTCTTCATCAAAAGAATAGGGATAACTAAATTCTAAAACTCCCTGCTCGTTGATCAGCCAGGCATGGCCGTCATTTAACTCGCCGATGATGCTCAGCCAGTTGACAATTTCCTGTTTGTTGTCTTCGGCCTTCGAATCAGCCAGGTAGTCAATTACCGCCTTACTGTTTTTATTGATCTGGGCCTCTTTCTGCTCTACAAAAAATGTTTTAAAATAGGTGATTACCGAAAAGCCAAAAATCAAAATCACAATCATCGTAATCACCAGAAATCTAAAAATTAGTTTAGTAAAAAATGTGTTTTTTTCAAAATTTAACTTCATATTAAATTCACCTTAGACCGGGGATGATTAGATCCTGACCCCGATAGATTAAATTTCTATTTTCAATTCCGTTTGCCTGCATAATTCCTTCAACAGTAGTCGAAAACTTCTGAGCAATTGAGTAGAGATAATCTCCCTGCTCAACCCGATAGACTAAATTACCACCTACTCTTCGCAGGGGAATGATCCGTTCCATCTCAACTCGATCTATAATCTCTTTCCGCTGCAGATAGTCGATTAAAATCTCATCCAACCGGCCGGCATTTTCAATCTCTTCTGCCTCTTTAATTTCCTCAAAACCGTCTCCTCCAGCAGCCAGCGAATCATTGGTGGCAATTAAATAGTATTCCTCACCCCGAATCAGCTTTGAATTGACTTCAGCCCTTACAATATCATTTTCAGAATATAAGCTCCAGGCAAAAAGTATTCTCCCACCACTCAGCTGGGGAAAAAAACCTGCGGTTTCCGGATATTTAGAGACTGCATGCTGCATAGTTTTAATCAGATCTGAACCCTTAATTTTTTTTACAATTACTTCATCTTTGGCCGGGATACTCTCCTTAACATCCCGGACACTAATTAAACCTTTATCAATTGAAGTACTGATAGTTCTGCTGTTGATAAATGCCAGATCAGCATTTGCTCTGGCTAAAATTGCATCTGTAATTAAATTACCGAGATTACTCTCCCTGCTTCGAATCTGATCTTCTCTGCCGTTTAAAAAAACTACAGTACTGCCGACTATCATATCTTTTTCTAATTCACTCTTTTTTTCTATTTCATTTTTGAGCTCTAAAATCTGCTCATCATCATCTAAATTTATTGACTTAGCATTTAACTCGATATTTGGATCATCTTCTGCCAGAAGCAGTGGTGACCAAAAAATTAAAAAAACTGCCAAAAACAATGTCGCTCTCCGCATAACTATCAGTCCCCTTTTTTCACTCATTTCAATTATAATACTATATTATTTGCTCGCTTTAGTCAATTTGATTGGGGGGGTTTGCTTCACAGTCTGGAGTTTCTATAAAATATCTTAAAGCTTAAATAATAATTCAAACTATGCTCATACTTTCATTAAAAACTACTGCTATCATATTAGTTGCAAGAGGTGATCGGAAGAAAAAAGTTCTCCCTTTGTCAAATCACTCATTTAAAAATTATTATCAAAAAAAGAAAGGATGATTAAGTATGAAAAACAGAAGCAAGATATTAACTTTTGGCCTAATAGTACTGATTATTTTTACAGGTGTGATCTATGCTCAAAATCAAAAGAGTGCTGAGGAGCCCAATGACAAATTTGAGATTACTGAAAAGAAAGAGGAAAGTTCTGATTTGGAAAAGAGTGAGCAGCCCGAAGAAGAAGTTAAGACTGAAAGTGATGTCAGCACAGAGTTGACTGAAGAGAACACTGTTCAGGAAACCGAGGAACTTGACGGCAAAAGTCAAGACGCAGAGACTGAAGCAGAGACTGAATCTGCTGCCGAAGATACTGCTGCTGATAGTGCTGATCGAAATGCTGGAATGATTGAGTTTGAAGAGCTGATTGCCGCTCATCCTGAAACTAAGGAAATTTATGCCGACTATCAGGCTGACAAAGAACAGCTTGCTGAAGGCGAAAATAAGGAAGAAAATCTGGAAAAATTGAATAAAACTTATTCTAATTTAATTATTGAAAAGACCAGATCAGATTTAGAAGACTTTGCCGAAGCTGAAGAGCTTGATTTACTGGTAGTTAATGATCAGCTCGTACTGGGAGAAAAAGAGAAAGAAGAAGAATTACCGGAACTTGAAAATAAAAGTGAAGAATTCAAAGATTTCTTAAATAACTAAAATAAATTTTACCATATAACTACTCCTATCCTATCTAACGACCCTGCCTTAAGTTTAAGGTGGGGTCTTTTTTTGCATTGAAAAAAGACAGCCACATAATGCAGCTGCCTTCTCCTTAATTAATGTTTAGCATTTAGCTCTAAAATTTATCTTAACTGAATAATTTCAGCAAAGTTTTTTTCTCAACCTGCTTAAATCTTACCGACAAGGTTCAGTCCTGGCTTTAAGGTTTTGCTTCCTTCCTGCCATTTGGCCGGGCAGACTTCCTCGGGGTTATTGCGCACATACTGAGCAGCTTTAATCTTGCTCACAATTGCACTCGCATCACGGCCCAGGTTGCCGGCATTGATCTCTATTCCCTGTACAACTCCATCGGGGTCGACGATAAAGGTGGCGCGATCAGCAAGTCCCTCTTCTTCGATTAAAACATTGAAGTTTTTAGATAGAGTGTGAGAAGGATCTCCGACCATCACAAATTCGATATCAGAAATTGTGGGGGAATTATCGTGCCAGGCTTTATGGGTATAGTGAGTATCTGTGGAAACAGAATAAACCTCAACTCCCAGCTCCTTTAAGTTATCATATTCACTCTGTAAATCACTTAATTCAGTCGGGCAGACAAAGGTAAAGTCAGCCGGATAAAAGACAACAACACTCCACTGGCCCTTTAAATCCTCATGGGTAACCTCCAGAAACTCTCCGTTCTGATAGGCATCTGCCTTAAATGGTAATACTTCTTTTCCTACTAATGACATAATATGTACCTCCTGTATAGTTTGATTCAATTCATCTGATTGATATTAATAATTGTTACTGATTAATATTATGCCATATCAGAGTGATGTTGTCAAGTTATTTTTGTTACATTGGTGAGATTTTCAAAAGAAGACTCTGCTAGATTTTAAATTAATTATTCATTGTCCGCTGAATATAATTTTCACCGAGAAGTGAATGGGTTATCTCATCTTTTTCAAATACCAGCTTAACTGCAGATTGAATATATCCCGTCTCTATAGAAACCAGCTTGGCAATTAGATGAATTTTATTTTTAATATTATAATACTTACCGATAACAATACTGTCAGCTCCCAGAAGCTCACCAATTTTTTCGGAAGTATCCTGCTTTAATACACCGGAAGTCATTCGATCCTGTTCTTCTAAAACTGAATTTAAACGCTGACGCTCCAGCACCCTGATATTCGGTCCACTTTCATTAATCAATTTAATAGTAATGTTTTCAGTTATAAAGTTGCTGAGCTGTGTCTTCCGATAATTTTGATTTAAAAAGTCTGCTACAGCAATTTTATAATCCTGGTCTGCCTCAATTTCCATAAATAAATCAGAGGTCAGCCCAGAAACTACCGTCTCTACTGCCTCACCAAGATTATTAGCTGCCGCTGGAGCTGCTGTTAGAATTAAAATAACAGCAGTCAGCAACAAATACTTTGATATTTTGTTCATAATCAAAACTCTATTCATCTATAACGGCTACTACATTGGCCTGTCTAAATACTTTTGTCTGGGCTAACTGACTGTTAATGGCAGCTGCATCTTCATTACTGACAACTACAACTGTACCGTTTTCGCCAGTGACATCAATAGCCTCAACAACCATTGGAGACTCACCAACTCGAGGTAAACTAGATGCTTTTTCAATTGAAGGAGCAAACCCAACCAGCCCCTTGTCCACAGCAGGCTCAAAAAGTGCCTTTGTATTATCATAAACTACTGTTCCATTTTCAGCTTCAACTCTAAACATTACCTGTGGATTTAAATCTGTGTTACGGGCATCAATCACAAGACCTGTATAGTCTGTTTTTTTGGTAGCTTTCTCTGAAGCAAATTCGGAACTCTGTTCTTCGTAAAATACGCGGTTAAATTCGTCAATATCCTTGCGCATAGTTACACTGTAAATTCCATCTTCCCACTTTTCGCTTCCTTTAACTACATATGTACCCTTGACCAGTCCTTCGACAGACTGATTAATTTTAGAATTAGCCATAGCATTTACTACAGTTACATTCTTTGAAACGTTGACACCTTTGATATATTCCAGCATCTTAGCTCTGGCATCTACAATAGCTCCTGTCCTTGCTAACACTTTACCCTGAGCTTCATTGGCTACATTACTGGGAGCTACTGCCATTCCAACTGTCTCAACTGATCCCTTAAAATATTTGACCATTACATTGGAAACTAACTCTTCATCTGCACTGACTGCAGAAGCAAGGCTTAAAACTAAAAATGCTGTGATTAATAGTGCTGTAAATAATTTTTTCATCTTTATCATCTCCTGTTTTGATATTAATTTTATTAATTGGCTTTAAGTTTTAAATAATCAGGTCCAAGTTCCAGAACCTCCAGTGGAAAATCTTCTTCATTCTGGAAACGCTCTGCCAGTACAGCTGTACTCTGAATTACCTTAAGTAAATATGAGGCTGAATTATCAGCAAAAGTCTGAAGTTTAAAACTCTGAATTCCTCCCATTTTTTTAATTACCCCCTCCAGAGCAGTTAAATCCTCAAAGGAAGCAAGATTATTTACCTGCAACTTAAGTCTTTTCTGGCCACTGTTTAGATTGATCAGAGGCATTAGCTCTACTGCCAGCCTCTCAGCACCAGATCTACTCATTTTTTCTACCGCAATTGCTAAAGCTCTAACGGCGTCTCGGGCATAAGCCTTTTCGGTAAAATTGATTTCCTTTAATTTTTCTCCGGTCTGGGCACTGTAGATTGACATTGAGCTTGTCACTCCCTGAATAGTTAAAGTTCCCACACCAAAATCTCTTTCTCCTAATCTGGCTGCATTATGTTTGCCAATTATTAAGATTTCAAAAGGCTGCCTGGATTTTCTTAACCATTCTACGGCCTGCTGCTGCCACTGGGCCGGATTTAGAAGCGAATTTAAAAATTGATTTTCAGGAGCTAATTTAAAACCCAGTTCTTTGAGGCCAGCTCGTAAATTATGCTGTATCTCTGCTGCCTTTCGATTTACTACTGCAGGTGCGCCCAGATTTCGTTTTATTTTATCCACCTCTACCTGAAATTGATTACCTGGTTCTCGGGTTAAAGTTTCTGGCTGCGCATCATCTATTAGCAAAAGAATCCGAGGATTGCTGGTCTGAGTTTCAATGACCAGTTTAAGCTCCTCTAAGTCTGAAATAAGGCTGGAGCTTACCTCTGCCTTAAGCTGCAGCTTATAAACTCCCTCAGCAGCTGATTCTTTTAGAATCTGATAGTTTGTGACATAACCTTCTGCCCTGGAATAAATGCGCTGGCTGATCAGCTCAGAATTTTTTAGCAGTGTTGATTGTCGAATATAGCTGCCTGTGATCCGATGCACCGCCCTTAAAAATGCTTTCTGTAGAGCTTCTCTCCTGGCTA
Organism: Halanaerobium sp.; assembly: GCF_003070835.1. Classification (NCBI taxonomy): domain Bacteria; kingdom Bacillati; phylum Bacillota; class Clostridia; order Halanaerobiales; family Halanaerobiaceae; genus Halanaerobium; species Halanaerobium sp. The sequence goes on from NZ_QBLR01000081.1 coordinate 12,447, forward strand.
TTTCTACTCCACCAGTAATTTCTGCTTCAGCACTGACTGTTATTTCTTCAGCTTCAATTTGTGGTGTAATTAGTGTGATTAAAATTAGAATGAATATCATTTTAAGGAAAGAGCTTCTGATTATTTTCACCTCTTTTCTGCCAATTGTATCTTTCGTTATTATAATCGTAAATAATAGCTATTTTCTTAAATAGTCTATGCTCTGCTCTGCGTGAATAAAATCACCTGAGCTGAATTTAAGTCATATTTACATCTTTATACAATTAAGTTTAAAATATGTTTAAAAGGTTATTTAATAAATTATTGCTTTAAATATGTAATATTATGTCGAAAAATTTAGATAAACAGCTAAAAACCGCTACCCAGAATCAAGGTAACGGTCATTTTAATCATCATATTCTATTACATTGGAGATTATAAATTTATCTTCCCGAATATATCTTCGGATCAGTTTTTCGTCTACTCCTGTCTCCCGGTGGATCTTCTGAATTGTAGAATTAGGATGGTCCCAGAGAAAATCCTTTATCTTGCGCAGTTTATGCTGATTTTTCTCCTGGCATTCATCACAAAGACCGGAGTTGTTTTTAGTAAGTGTACCGCAGATATAGCAGTTTGTAACCATATTTTAGTCCTCCACTGTCTTTTTATTAGATTATATCTTTATTTTAACAAATGTTGGGCTAAAAATCCATTTAAATTTCTATAATTTAAATATTTGCTAATATAACTATATAGCTTTCTTCTCAATCTGTATTAAATCACCTTATTAATATAATAATAGTACTTCTATCATTATTATTTATGAAATTGTAATTTGACTTCTAAGATCTTTTTTAGTTACCTTAGGTTTAACCATTTTTCCAGTGAAGTCTACTTTTACAATATTATAAGAATCAGCTTTTCTGTCTATTTGAGAAATCTGAGCTGTATATTTATTATCCTCTACCAGTTTATCAATATATCTACTGTAAACTGCTGGAACATAACCAAGCTTATACTTTTTATCTTTTGTTCAGATTTCAATTGCATATTCAATGCTGCCGCGCTCGTCTTCATCATCTCTAACATACTCAAAGTGATATAAATCATCCTGTTTCCACAGGCGACCAATTACAATTCTATTTCTTGTAACGGATCTTTCCAGACAACTAAAAGTTCATTTTGATATTTAGCAATTACCATGGCTAAACACCTTCCTTCTTATTTAAAGACATTATTCTTTCCCTTCGTTCTAATAAAATTTTTAGTACCAATTCTTTCTGGTCTTCAATCATAAACTCTCCAGGCATCCTAATAACAATATCATTAATCATATCTTTATCCATTTTCTTCATATCTATCTGTTTGACCAATAAACCTATCAAATAGCAGTATTTCAATAAAGTCTTCAATTATACAGCCAATTTAAATATCAATATTCTTAACTAATTCTTCTAAAGAATCATAACTTTTGATAGCATCTTTAATATTTTTTAATCTTTCATAATCATCTATCTTATT
>NZ_QBLR01000490.1:0-1147 GCF_003070835.1 Halanaerobium sp.
GAAAAAGATATAATTTTCTTTTTGCCAGATAATTATTATTTGCAGCAGATGCAGGAAGATTTAATTCGATTAATTGGTAAAGACAATTTTTTAGTTTTTCCGGAAGAAGAAATACTTCCTCATGAACAGCTGATGCCTGATTTAACAACTATGAGTGAAAGAACTAAGGTTTTAACTGAACTTGTTTTTTCTCTCAATCAAAAAAAGAAAATTATCTTGACTACTCCAGCAGCAGTCTTTAAAAAACTTCCACCTAAAGATATTTATAAAAATAGCAGCATAAATATTAAAACAGGAACAGAACTTGTAATTCCAGAATTGAGGCAGAAACTTTTTTCTCTTGGTTACAAACGGGAAGAAATGGTAGAAGCTCCAGGTCAGTACAGCATTAGAGGTGGAATTATTGATATTTTCACACTGCTTGATGAACAACCATTTAGAATTGAGCTTTTTGGGGATGAAGTAGATTCAATTCGTAAAATTGATTTAACTGCTCAGAGATCTAAACTGCAGGTAGATCAGATTACAGTTCCTCCTTTTGCAAATATTGTTATTGATCAAGATGTTGTTGAGAGAGCCTATCCCAGCTTGGAAAATACTTATTCGAAAGCAATATCAAAACTTGCAGAAAATAATCAGCAGGAAGAAGCTGCTTACTTAAGAGAAAAAGCTAAAAAAATGTTGGAAGATTTGAAAGAAAAACATCGTTTTCCAGGCTTTGAACAATTTTTGCCTTTTTATTATGAAAAGACTGCTAATTTCTTTGATTATTTAGAAGAGAGTATAATTTTTGCCGTACGACCAAAAAAAATGGAGCAGTTAACTCATGATCATTATCAGGAAATTGTTGAAACACATACCAGACTTTTAGAACAGGGAATGGTTTTTCCAGAATATCTTGATAATTTTATTTCTGAATCAGAGTTCAAAAGAGAAATTACTAAAAACAGGGTAGTAGATATTAACTCTGAATTTGAACATAATAAAGTTATTGAGAATGATATTCATTTTAACACATCTTCTCTAGAACCTTTTCACGGGCAGTTAGAACTGTTTAGTGAGAAATTAATGGAATTATTAAAGAAAAAATATCAAATTGCCATCACCTTAAATTCAGCCAGCAAAAAAAGAAGATTAAAAATGTTTT
>NZ_QBLR01000491.1:0-1145 GCF_003070835.1 Halanaerobium sp.
AAAACCAATAATTTAAATTTATATATTAAAATAAGGTAAATAAAGCTAAGAATAATCTTTAACAGCGGTTAAAAACTTCTCACCATAACGAGAATATTTCACTTCCCCAACTCCGCTTACTTTAAGCATCTCTTCTTTACTTTGAGGTAATAGTCTACACATATCTTTGAGACTGCTGTCATGGAAAATTATATAAGGGGGAACTCCCTCTTTTTCTGCAATTTCTTTTCTCAAATCTTTTAAGATTATAAAAAGCTCGCTATCTTCACTGACCCGCTGCTGCTTAGCTTCTATTCTTCTTTCAACTTCCAGTTTACCCTGCATGACCTGGTATGATTTCTGATTTAGTTTTAAAAGCGGATATTTAGCTCCTGACTGGCTCAAATATCCATCTGCAATTAATAGGTTAATTAAGTTTTTAATTTCTTTGATTGTATAGTCAGACATAATAGCATAGGTTGAAAGTTGATCAAATTTAGACTCTAATATCTTTTTGCTTTTGGATCCTGCAAGAACTTTTGCAGTTACAGTAATTCCCCAGCCTTGATCTAGGCGGTAAACACAGGATAAAATTTTCTGAGCTTCAACTGTAATATCCTGCAGCTGGCGCTGATCATTACAGCTGCTGCAGTTAGCACATTTTGAAGGCACCTCTTTTTCACCAAAATATTTTAAAATATAGGAGCGCAAACATCTGCTGGTATGGCAGTAATCAACCATCTGCTGCAGTTTTTTTAACTGGTCTTCTTTCCTGGGAGTTGCTGCATCAACCTGATCAATTAAAAATTTCTGGATATGTTTATCACCTGGAGCATAAAGTAGAATACAATCTGCAGGCTCCCCATCTCGTCCTGCTCTACCGGCTTCCTGATAGTATGATTCCATATTTTTGGGCATATTATAGTGAATTACAAAACGGACATTTGACTTATCAATTCCCATCCCAAAAGCATTTGTGGCTACAACCAGCTGGATTTTATCATAAATAAAAGCTTCCTGAGCCTCTGTTCTTTCCTGATCTGAAAGCCCGGCATGATAGCGGGCAACCTGATAGTTTAACTTCTCTAAAAGCTCATAAATTCTGTTAACTTCTTTTCTGGTTGCTGCATAAATTATACCCGGCTGATCAGAGTTAACCTTTAGAT
>NZ_QBLR01000492.1:0-1143 GCF_003070835.1 Halanaerobium sp.
AACCAGGCACCTCGTGTTTGATTTAAAATTAAGGTAACTAAAAGCAGTATTAAAGCAGAGGCAGATAAATAATTATATTTAAGGCTATTTTCAGCAAAAAATAAATATATCATCACAAAAATAGAATACATCAAAAGTAAAGCTCCAAAATCTAGGGCCATAAAAGTTGAGTCTATCCTGCTAACTCCTTGATATAAATACTGATAAAACAACCCATATAATGAGGATAAAATGATAGAAATCAAACCAAAGCCAAACATTTTCTTAACTGTTTTTATATCTTTTACATTGTTAACAACAGTATAAAAAAGTAAAATAACTATTAAATAATCTTCCAATCCTTCTAGACTATTATATAAATCTTTAGTACCTATAAAAGATATTACGATAGCCAGAAAGAGCAACCAAATTGAATTGTTGAAAGGAATGGAAACAAAAATAATTTTTTTAGATTTAAGCTTTATTATAATTAATTTAATAATCCAGGCTAAAAAAGCAAATCCCATCCCAATACTTGATCCAGCTATTGAAATTGCTGAACTAAACATCATAAATAATAAACTTCCTCTTATAAATTTATCAATATATTGAAGTATATTGTCTATATTAATCTACCCCCATATTAATTTAAAAATCTTTTTATATTTTCAATCATTATTTTTAAGCTAAAATTGTTTTCTATAACTTTTCTACCTTTTATTCCAAAATCAATTTTATTTTTTTGCGTTATCATTTTAAGCATCTTAGAAGCTATATCCTCGTTATTTCCAGCTTCAGCTAAATATCCTGTTTTTCCATCTACAATAATTTCAGAAATATTACTGACATCAGTGCTTACAACCGGAAGTCCTGCTGCCATGGCCTCAGCTATGACAAAGCCAAAACCTTCCCAACGGGCTGTATGAACTAAAAAATCAAGCCCAGGCAATAAATTATAAACATCATCTCTAAAACCAGTAAAAATTATGTAGTCACCCAAACCTTTATCACTAACTAAATTTTTAATTTCTGCTTCTCTTTCTCCATCACCAATTATTAAGACAACAAAATCATCTCTTTCTTGTTTTAATAATTCAATAGCTTCAATTAAAAATTCATGACCTTTTTGATAACTCAAACGCCCAATATTACCTATAATAATTT
>NZ_QBLR01000493.1:0-1132 GCF_003070835.1 Halanaerobium sp.
ATATATCGCAAGTTCAATATTATTTTTTAGTTCTTGTTTGGTAAAAGGTTTATTTAAATAAACATAAGCTTCAAAATCTTTTATTTTATCGTTTTTTGCTGTAAGAAATATCAAAGGAATATCAGTTTCTGAACCAATACATTTTGCTGCTTGATAACCATCCATCTTCCCTGCCAATACAATATCAATAATTATTAAATTAGGAGTGTTATTTTCTTTTAAAATATAATCTACTGCTTTTTCTCCATAGGCAAAAATATCAGCGACCTTATAACCTAGATCTAAAACCGCATCTTTTATTTTTTGCTGATGTAACTTTGTGTCTTCAATTATTATTATCTCTTTCATTGCTTTCACCTCTATTCAATTAAATTTTATTAAGCACTCATCATTTTAATAAATTTCTCTGCTAATTCAGGATCAAATTGACTGCCTGCACACTTTTCTATTTCTGCTAAAGCCTCTTCTTTAGAAATAGCATTTTTATAAGGCCTATCATGAGTCATTACATCATATGCATCTATAATAGAAATTATCCTGGCAAGATAAGGTATGTTTTCTCCCTTTAACTTCCCTGGGTAGCCACTGCCGTCCCAGCGTTCATGATGGGCATATATATCATCAGCTACTACTGCAAATTCCTGAGATGAAGAAGCAATTTTATAGCCCCTTTCAGGATGATCTTTTATAATTTCCCATTCTTTATCTGTCAATTTACCTGGCTTTTTTAAAATTTCTTCTGGAATTGTTGTTTTTCCTATATCATGCAGTGTTGCCAGTAAAGATAATCGATGCTGCTGTGAATTGCTGAGCCCTAATTTTTCCCCGAAATCAAAAGCAAGCTTTGTCATTCTCACTGCATGTTCTTTCGTTTCATTGCTTTTGGCAGTCAGGGTATTAAGTAAGCTCTGAACAATTTTACTCTTTGTACTTCTGCTTTCTGATAATTTATTTTGATACATCTCATTATCCGCTTCTTTTAAAACTTGATCAATACTTTGTTCAGGTTCAGTTTTAGTAGCTACTCCGATTCCAATTGAAACGGCAACTTCCTCACTTTCAGTTTCTCTGCATTTTCGTTTAATTCTTAACACTATTTTTTGAGCTTCTCTATTACTTGTTTTAGGCAGTA
>NZ_QBLR01000494.1:0-1132 GCF_003070835.1 Halanaerobium sp.
TTTTTGACAGAGAAGCAGTTTAGACTGCTGGCCGAGTTGAGTAGAGACTATGGTGCTGGCTATCTGCATTTTACCACCAGACAGGATATTCAGCTGCACAAGATTGAGATAGATGAGAGTGCAGAAGTTTTAGATAAACTTTTAGAGGCAGGATTGAGTCCGCGTGGTGGTGGAGGTAATACGGTCCGCAACATAATGAACTCTCCTGCAGCTGGTGTTGATCCGGCAGGTAGATTTGATACAACTGCTCACTGTCTGGCCTTAAGTGAATATTTACTGGGAGATCGTTCTTCTTTTAATCTGCCCCGAAAGTACAAGATTGCATTTTCGGCCAGCCATCAGGACCAGGGACTGGCAACAATTAATGACTTAGGATTTATTGCCACTCTTCAGGATGGCCGCAGGGGTTTTGAGGTTTATGCAGCTGGAGGAATGGGTAATCAGCCGGCAGTGGCTTTTAAGCTGCTTGATTTCGTGGCAGAAAATGAAATTTTTGCTGTGGCAGAAGCAATCAAAAGATTATTTGACCGCTATGGTGATCGCAATAACAGGAATCAGGCGCGTCTACGTTTTGTCCGCCGCCGTTTTGGAGAAGCTAAATTTAAAGAATTATTTTTGGAATACTTTGAGCAGGTTAAAGCAGAAGCCGAGACCGGTGAATTAAAATTTACTGATCTTGACTATTATAAAGATAAAATTACACCTAAAAAAGCAGCATCTGTTTTGAATTTAAATCCGCTCAATGGAGATTTAAATTATCAGGAAGTAATGGATTTAATTAAGCTGCTGGATAAATATGATTTGAGTTTGAGAACTACCAATAAGCAGGGCTTACTTTTAAGAGGGGTTAAGGAATCTGAACTTGAGGACTTAAAAGAAGATTTAGCAGCAGTCAATCAGAGTCTGCTTGATTCTGATGCATTATCGGCAGTTGCCTGTAAGGGAGCTTCTACCTGTAGACTGGGTCTCTGTCATTCACCAAATCTGGCGGAGGCAATTAGGGAAAATCTCTTAGAAATTGAACAGCAAAAATGTGATCTTTTACCCCAGATTTATATCAGCGGCTGCCCCAATTCCTGTGGTCAGCATCATATCGGGAAAATTGGATTTGAAGGAAAGGCCAAACGAGAAA
>NZ_QBLR01000495.1:0-1131 GCF_003070835.1 Halanaerobium sp.
AAAGATGATTAATCATTTTACTATGCTTTTTAGCTATTTAAATGATCAGCGTTCTGAAACTTCAAGACAGGAACACATAGATTTGATTGATTGTATTCTTAAAGGAAAGAAAGAAAAAGCATACAAAATTTTATTTAAACATTTAGATAGGGTTAAAATTGCTGAAGATGCAGAAATCAAAAAGAGAGCTTAGTTCCAAATAGTGTATAGTATAGGAGAGTTGATAATGCAAGAAATCAAATCTGAAGTTATCAGTAAAAAAGAATATTTAAGTGATTCAGCTATTAATAATTATTTAAATGAGCTTTCAAATGAGGTAATTGAAGGTGATGTAAAAAGTTTACTCTTAGTTCCGCCAGATTACACACGAAAATCTTCTTCTTTAGGTCTTATAACTGAAAAATTATACTTTAAATTAAAAGATAGAGTTGAGAATATTGATATTTTACCTGCTTCAGGAACTCATGATCCAATGAGTAAGCAGGCTATTAAATCAATGTTTGGTAAAATACCACCTGAAGATTTTTTAGAACACAATTGGCGTCATGATACTATTAAAGTCGGAGAAATACCTAGTAGAAAAATGAAAGAATTTTCTCAAGATCAGCTAAATGATGCTGTTCCATTAGAAATAAATAAAAATATTTTCTCTGAAAAATATGACCTTATAATTTCTTTAGGGCAGGTAATTCCACATGAGGTTGTAGGAATGGCTAACTATACTAAAAATATTGTTGTTGGTTGTGGAGGCAGTCAAATTATTAATAAATCTCATTTTCTAGGTGCCTTAGCTGGGATGGAAAATATTATGGGTAAAGATCATTCTCCGGTAAGAAAGCTTTATGATTACTGTCAAAAAGAGTTTCTAGACCAACTACCAATATTATATTTGATGTCAGTTAATTCTTCTATTAGTGACAAAAAGACTGGACTAACAAAAATTAAGGGGATTTTTACAGGTAGTGATAGAGATAGTTTTGAAAAAGCTGTTGCCGCAAGTCAAAAAGAAAATATTATAAATATAAGAAAACAACCTAAAAAAATTGTTGTTTTTCTAAAAGAAGATAAATTTAAAAGCACCTGGATTGGAGCTAAAGCAATTTATAGGACCAGAATGGCCGTAGCTGACGG
>NZ_QBLR01000496.1:0-1131 GCF_003070835.1 Halanaerobium sp.
AGCCGGACGTACAATAACTGGATAGCCAATATCAGCAGCAATTTCAGCTGCCTGCTCTATATTTTTCGCAATTTTGCTGTCTAAAATTGGCTCACCAATCTCATTCATTAACTCTTTAAAAGTATTTCTATCTTCTGCCTTCTCGATTGTCTCAATTGGAGTTCCTAAAAGTTCCACATTCAAATCTTCTAAAATATTTGTTTCTGCCAGGTCAATGGCAAGATTAAGGGCAATTTGTCCTCCCAAGGTCGGAATTAATCCATCCGGGTTTTCTTTTTTCAAAATCTCTATTATACTATCAACAGTTAGAGGCTCAATATAGACCCGATCGGCCATATTTTCATCTGTCATAATTGTAGCTGGGTTGCTGTTGACTAAAACAACTTCTAGACCCTCTTCTTTAAGAGCCCGACAGGCCTGACTCCCGGAATAATCAAACTCAGCTGCCTGCCCAATAATAATCGGTCCTGAACCAATAACCATTACTTTATTAATATCTTCTCTTTTCGGCATCTTATCCTCCTTAGATTTTTGAAAGTTAATTGGAAATATTTTCTAAGTACCCGGTACCATCAGCGCATCAGTTCAACAAATTGATCAAATAAATAGTGAGAGTCTTCTGGTCCAGGGGAAGCTTCTGGATGATACTGAACAGAAAAAGCTGGATATTTCTGATGTCTAAAGCCTTCAACTGTCTTATCATTCACATTAATATGAGTTAACTCCAGGTCCAGCTCAGCCAGCGATTCTTCTTTAATGGCAAAACCGTGATTTTGTGAAGTAATATAAACTCGATTTGTACTCAGGTCTTTAACCGGATGGTTGGCACCTCGATGGCCAAATTTTAACTTATAGGTTTCTGCACCACAGGCTCGACCTAATAGCTGATGGCCGAGGCAGATTCCAAAGATTGGAACTTCTCCTAATAGTTCAGCAATAGTTTCTGCTACATAGTCGGCATCTTCCGGGTCACCAGGGCCATTTGAAACCATTACACCATCAGGACTATAATCTAATATTTTCTTAACTGAAGTGCTGGCCGGTACCATTATCACTTCACAATTACGCTTAACTAGTGAATTTTTGATATTATCTTTAGCTCCACAGTCAACTAAAATCACTCGATACTTA
>NZ_QBLR01000082.1:0-13711 GCF_003070835.1 Halanaerobium sp.
GTGCATAAATATCGTTAATGATTTAAGAGTTAATGATCGCATTAGAGCAAAAGAGGTTCGTCTGATCGATCAAGAAGGAGAGCAAATTGGTATCAAGTCGCTGAATGATGCATTGGATAGTGCCGCAGAACAGGGTTTGGACTTAGTAGAAGTTGCTCCACAGGCTAATCCACCTGTATGCAGAATTATGGATTATGGAAAGTATAAGTATGAACAGGCTAAAAAAGAAAAAGAAGCCAAAAAGAATCAGAATGTAATGAATGTCAAGGAAGTTCAGATGGGAGTTAAGATTGAAGATCATGACTTCAATGTTAAGTTGAAGCAGGCCCGCCGTTTCCTCAACAATAAGGATAAGGTTAAAGTTAGAATCCGTTTTAGAGGAAGAGAAATGATGCATAAAGAGCTTGGTTATGATCTGATGGATCGTCTGATCGAACAGACTAAAGATATTGGTAAGGTAGAAAGCAAGCCGAAAATGGAAGGTAGAAATATGATGATGTTTCTAACTCCCGAAAGTGATAAGCAGTAGTCAATTAAATAACTGATTAAGATAGATTTAATCAGCTATTTTAAAAATATCCACAATTATTACAGTCTTAGGAGGTTAAATCATGCCAAAGCAAAAAACACACAAAGGAATTGCTAAGCGAGTTAAAACTACAGCTAATGGTAAACTCAAGCATCACAAAGGATTTCACAGTCATATTTTAACCAAGAAATCCGGAAACAGAAAAAGAGGTTTACGCAAAGCTAAGTTATTGAGCAAGTCATATCAAAAGCGTTACAAAAAGTTACTACATGGATAAACTAAAATAAGAAAATAATTTATAATAATAAATGTTAAATTACTGGAAGGAGTGTCATTTAAGATGCCACGTGTAAAAAGAGGAAATAAGGCGCGCAAGCGTAGAAAAAAAGTTTTAAAGATGGCTAAGGGATATTTTGGATCCCGCAGCAAGTTATATCGTCCTGCTAATCAGGCGGTAATGAAGTCTTTACATTATGCTTATAGAGATAGAAGAAATAAAAAGAGAGAGTTTAGAAGATTATGGATCACCAGAATCAATGCAGCAGCTAGAAACGAAGGTCTATCTTACAGCCGTTTCATTAATGGTTTAAGACAGGCAGAGGTTGAAATCGACCGTAAGATGTTAGCTGATCTGGCAGTTAATGATTCTGATGCTTTTGCTGACTTAGTTGATGTAGCAAAAGAACAGTTAGGAAATTAATTAAATGGAAATAATCAGCAGTTCTCAAAATGATAAAGTAAAATATCTAAATAAGCTCTACCGGAGCAGAAATAGACGCAAAGAAGGTGTCTTTATTCTGGAAGGCAAGAGGCTTATTGAGGCTGCGTTAGCAGGAGGAGCAGATTTTAACCAGGTCTTTCTCACTCCTGCTTTTTTTAAATCAGCTGAGAATGATAACTTGCTGGCTGATTTAAAATTAAAGGCAGAGTTTGTCTATCTGGAAGAAAAGCTTTTAAAGGAAACTGCTTCAACAGTTAATCCCCAGGGGATTTTAGCTGTAGTCAATGAGTCTGTGTTTAGTGGAGACGATTTTTACAGCCAGGCTGATAAAATTCTGCTGCTGGACAGAATTCAGGATCCCGGCAATATGGGAACAATGATCAGGACAGCAGTTGCTGCAGGTTTTGACGGAATTATTGCTCTTAAGGGATCTGTTGATATCTACAATCAAAAAGTTATTAGAGCAACAATGGGTGGAATTTTTTCTATCCCAATCCGGCAGAAATTGAGTCAAAAGGAATTCCTGGCAGAAATTGAGGCTGAAGCAGCTGACTATGAACTGCTGGCTGCAGATATTGAGGCAGAAGAATATCATTTTGAGCACCAGTATCAGGATAAATTAATTTTGATGATTGGCAATGAGGCCAATGGTCTGGATCAGAATTTGCTGGCAAAAGCTACTGCAAAGATCAAAATACCACTGGCTGGAGAAATTGAGTCATTAAACGCCGCAGTTGCAGCTTCAGTTATTTCTTTTGAAATACTATCTCAGAGCTTAAAAAAAGATAGTTGAGCTGATTTTCTTTCTGTGGTATAATCATAAAAGAATTAAATAAATAAAGGCTGAGAAGGAGAGAGTAGCTAAAAAAGATTTTTAAAGAGATTAACTGCAGCTGCTGAAAGCAGTTAAATTATCTACTTTAGTGAAGTTCACTCTGGAGCTGAGGGCTGAATAAATTAAGTAGGCTTTTCCGGAAGCTAATTGCTTTCGTTAACAAATAAAGTGATTCCACCATTTGGTGGGATAATCAGGGTGGTAACACGGTATCTCGTCCCTTTAGGGCGGGATTTTTTGTTTTTAGAGAGTAAAAATTATTTTTACATAAATAAATATGGAGGTGTTAGTTTTGGATCTACTAGATGATCTAAAAAAGATTGAAAAAGAAGCAGAAGCAGAATTAAAAGAGGTTGCAAGTCTTAATCAGTTAGAGGAAATGAGAATTAAGTACTTAGGTAAAAAGGGAGCGATTCAGTCAGTTTTTTCAAAAATGGGGAAAATTGATGCTGATCAGCGCCCGGTTGTAGGAAAAGAAGCTAATATTTTAAAGGGTAAAATTGAAAGCTGGCTTGGTGAGCACAAGGAAAGACTGGAAAAAGAAGCTGCCAAAAAGCGCTTTCAGGCTGAAAAAATTGATGTCAGTCTGCCGGGGTCAAAAGTTGAAGCAGGACGCTCTCACCCTCTTTCTCTGGTGACTAAAGAACTGGAAGATATCTTTATTGGTCTGGGCTTTGATATTGCAGAAGGACCGGAGGTAGAAAGCGAGTATTACAACTTTGAAGCTTTAAATATTCCGGCCCATCATCCGGCTCGTGACCTGCAGGATACCCTGTATATCGATGACCACTACTTACTGAGAACTCACACTTCTCCAGTTCAGGTCAGAACCATGGAAGCTGAGGAGCCGCCGGTGAGAATTATTGCACCCGGTAGAGTCTACCGCTCTGATGAACTAGATGCATCTCACTCCCCGATTTTTCATCAGACTGAGGGGCTGGTAATTGATAAGGATATTTCTTTTAGTGATTTAAAGGGGACAATCGAATTAATTGTAGAAGCCTTATTTGGCAAGGACCGTGATGTAAGGTTCCGCCCCAGCTATTTCCCTTTCACTGAACCGAGTGCAGAGGTAGATGTTTCCTGTATTGTCTGTGGTGGAGAAGGATGTCCCTTATGTTCCAGAACAGGCTGGCTGGAGATTATGGGTGCCGGGATGGTTCACCCTAATGTGCTCGAAATGTCAGGTTATGACAGTGATGTTTACAGCGGCTTTGCCTTTGGTGTTGGTCTGGATCGTCTTGCCTTATTAAAATATGGAATTGATGATATCAGAGTTCTGTATGAAAACGATAAGCGCTTTTTACATCAGTTTTAAATAAGAGAAAATTAATTTAGTTTTTTGATTTAAGTTAATTAAAAAGAAATATATACGGCAACTTTTTAGATAAAATAAAGACTGATCAAAAGAAAGGATGATAAATTTGCAGATATCATATAACTGGTTAAAAAAATATATCGATATAAATTTTACTCCGGAAGACCTTTCAGAAAAGCTGACAATGGCCGGACTGGAAGTTGAAGGAGTAGAGTACTTAGGAGAAGGTTTAGAAGATATTGTTATTGCAAAAATTGAAGAGATCAAAGAACATCCTGATGCAGATAAACTTGTGATCTGTATGGTAAAAACCGCAGCAGATGAGGAGCTGATTCCGGTTGTGACAGGAGCTCCCAATGTGGAAGCAGGACAGCTTGTTCCTTTTGCGTCAGTAGGAACAACTCTTCCCAATGGAATGAAGATTGAAGAAGTTGAGCTTAGAGGTCAGCTGTCTCAGGGAATGATCTGCTCTAAAGATGAGCTGGGACTGCAGGAAGAAAGAGCTGCAGGGATTATGGTTTTAGCTGATGATGCTCCTTTAGGGGGCAGTTTCCTTAAATATAAGCGGCTGGATGATTATGTATTCAAACTTGATCTAACACCCAATTATGCTCGCTGTCTGGGAATGATGGGAGTAGCACGCGAAATTAAGTCTTTATATGCTCAGGAAAAAAATCTAATCACACCTCCTATCTCTTTTGAGGAAGCAGAGGAGCTGGGCGAAATTAATGATTATGTTGAGGTGGAGATTGAAGATCCTGATTTATGTCCCCGCTACACCGCTCGTCTGGTTAAAAATGTTAAGGTCAAAGAGTCACCGGAGTGGATTCAGCGCCGACTTAAAGCAGCTGGAATTAGACCGATCAATAATGTAGTTGATATTTCTAACTTTGTTTTGATGGAATACAATCAGCCCCTACACACCTTTGATTTTAATAAAATTAAAGATGGCAAGATTATTGTGCGCAGGGCAGAAGCTGAAGAAAAGATGCTCACCCTGGATGAGGAAGAAAGAGTTTTAGATGATGAGATGCTCGTAATTTCTGATCCAGAAAAAGCAGTGGCTGTTGGTGGTGTTATGGGTGGTGCCAATACTGAGGTTACAGAAGAAACTACCGATGTTTTAATAGAATCCGCCTACTTTAACCCGGTCAGCATCCGAAAAACTGCGAAAAAATTAGGAATGCACTCTGATTCTTCCCACCGTTTTGAAAGAGGGGTGGATATAGAAAAGGTAATTGAGGCCAATAATCGTGCCTGTCAGATGCTGGCAAAGTGTGATGGAGCTAAAGTAGTACCCGGTGTGATCGATAATTATCCGTTAAAATATGAGCCAGCAGTAATTACTCTAACAACAGATCGCGTTAATGAACTTTTAGGGATCGAGCTGGAAGCTGAAGAGGTTCAGGAAAGTCTGGAGCGCCTCGGTTTTGAAGTTAAAGCTGCTGCTGAAGCAGGAGAATTTGAGGTTACAGTCCCTTCCTTTAGAACTGATGTGGAGCAGGCTGCTGATTTAGTAGAAGAGATTGCAAGAGTTTACGGTTACAATAAAATTCCTTCTACCAGACCTATTTCCAAACAGCGCGGTAAGAGAAGCCCACAGCAGAAATTTGAAGCCCGGGTAAAAGAGCTGCTGCAGGCAGGAGGACTGGATGAGGTGATAACCTACAGTCTTCAGGATAAAAAGAGCTATCAGGATTTAAATTTAACTCAATTTGAGGATTATGCTAAATTTGTCAGCATTAAAAATCCGCTGAGTGAGGCTTTTGGAATTTTAAGAACTACATTGATACCGGGAATAGTCGATGTTTTATCTTCCAATGCCCGCCGTCAGGGCTCAGAAATGGCTGTTTTTGAAACAGGAACAGTTTTTAGAAATAAAGGTGGCAGTAACCGTCCTGAGGAGCTCAACATGCTGGGTGGTGGAATTTTCGGTCAGAATTCAGATTTATGGCAGCAGGGTGCACCAAATTTCTTTGAGCTAAAAGGTGTGCTGGAGATGCTTTTTGAAAGAATTCAGCTGGATAAAGTCAGCTTTATTCCCGATAATGACAATAGAGATTTTCTTCACCCCGGACGCAGAGCTGAGATTAAATATGATGAGACTCAGACCTTTGGTTTTATAGGTGAAATTCATCCGGAACTTGCTGATCAGAACAATCTGCCGGCAGGAGCGACAATTTTTGAGCTGGATCTGGACTTTATATTTGAAAAAACAGCAGAAAAAAGTTATAATTATCAAAAATTGGTCAAATATCCTGTGCTGGCTAGAGACTTAGCGATAGTTATGGCTGAGGAGATAGCTGTTGGAGATATTCACCAGGCAATTAAAGCTCAGGGTGGAGAGATGCTAAAAGGTCTGGAGCTCTTTGACATTTATCAGGGAGATCAGATTAAAGACGGTTATAAGAGTGCTGCTTTTGAACTTAAGTTCCAGGCAGACGATAGAACTTTAACCGATCAGGAAGTAAATGAGCGTTTTAATCAGATAGTAAAACATCTCAAAAAAGAATATTCTGCAGAAATTAGAGGAAATTAAGATTTCAGGCAGGAATTTTGTCTTTTGTAATGAATATAATAAAGTAGACTACTAAAGCTGGAGATGTTGCCAATGATTAAGGATAAAAATCAAGATAAGAAAAAATTCAAACTAAATATTCTGGGAGATCAGTTTACTGTGACCGGAGAGTTCAGTGAAGAATATATTAATAAACTGGCAGACCATGTTGAAAAAACCGGCAGGGAGATTAAAAATGCCTATCCTAAATTACCTTTTAGGCGTTTATCTCACCTGACGATGATTAATCTGGCAGACGAATATTTCAAACTGCGCAGTCAGTGTATTGATTTGAGCAAAGAAAAAGAAAGGCTAAAAGAAGCCAATCAGAGTTTACATCAGGAACTAAAAAAACTGCGGCAGGAGAATGAGGAATTAAATACTCTACTCGAGGAGGTAGAATAATTGGATATCATTAACTTCCTCGATATCATTATTTTAGTAATTTTTCTCTTTTTCGCCTATAATGGTTTTAGAAGAGGATTTATAGACCAAACCAGTACTATACTTGGACTGCTGGCTGCTTTATTTGTAGCAGTCAGACAGTATGAGTATTTTACCCAGTTTTTAGAACCACATTTAGATCTTTCAAGTTCTCTGCTGCAGTTTATTTCTTTTGCGGTAATTTTCATTGTTGTAAATATAGTTATTCATGTGCTGGGGATTACCTTAAAAAAAATTGTAGACGCTATTTTTCTGCAGCCGGTTGATCATGCCTTAGGTTTTTTACTCGGTCTGGTAAAAGCTGGGATCATTGTCTATTTATTGATTTTGATTATGGCCCAGATTCCCTATGCAAAAATTAATGAGGTTTTAGAAGAATCATTTCTGGCAAAAAGAATTATAGAAGCATCACCCTTAATACAATCAAAGATTGAAGAAATTTTTCGGCCATGAAATTTTCATGGCCTTTTAGCGTTTTAATTGAATTTTTCAGGAAGAGAGGAAAGAGGTGTTTGGATGCAGGAAATGAGTAATAAAGAAATTGCAAAAATTCTGGCAGAATTTGCTGATTTAATGGCAATTAAGGGAGAAAATGATTTTAAAATTAGAGCCTATACCAATGCCGCCAGGAAGATTGAATCCTATTCAGATAATATTCAAAAGCTGGCAGCAGAGGACAAATTAAAGGATATTAAAGGAATTGGAAGTGGGATTGCAGAGTCGATCAATGAGCTGCTTGAAAATGGTCTGATCGAAGAAATGGAAGCAATTAAAGCCGAGTTGCCGCCGGGAGTTATTGAGATGACAGATATTCAGGGTCTGGGGCCCAAAACAGCCCACCGCTTCTACTATGAGTTAGAAATTGAAGATTTAACTGGACTGGAGGAAGCTTTAAAGGCAGGAAAGGTACAGGAACTTAAAGGTTTTGGCAAAAAATCAGAAGAGAAATTATTAAAAGCCTTAAAAAATCACGAAAAATATGTTGATAAAATTATCCTGGCTAAGGCTATTAAAACAGCCCGGGAAATCATAGAGACAATTAAAACTGAAGTTGAGCCGGAGCTTGTCGAAGAAATTGAAATCTGCGGCAGCAGTCGGAGGGCAAAGGAACTGACCGGTGACCTTGATATCTTGATCGCTACTTCCAGTCCGAAAGAACTTTCAAAAATAATTAAAAATCTGGATTTTAGTGCTGAGGTAATTGGTGCCGGAGATACCAAAGTCAGCATCAGAACTGATCAGGGTGTCCAGACCGACTTCAGACTGGTCAGCAGTGAGGAATTCCCATCTGCACTCCACTATTTTACAGGTTCTCAGGCCCACAATGTGCGGATGAGGCAGCTGGCAAAAGATCATAATTTAAAGCTGAGTGAATACGGGCTTTTTAAAGAAGACGGCAGCAAAGAGAAAATTGAATCTGAAGCAGATATCTTTAAAATTCTGGGACTGGATTATATAATTCCTGAGCTGAGAGAAGACCAGGGTGAGATCGAGGCTGCTCAAAAGGGAGAGCTGCCTCAAAGTATTCAACTGGAGGATATAAAAGGTGACCTCCATCTTCATTCCCGCTACAGTGATGGTGCTTTTTCGATCAAAGAAATGGCAGAGGCAGCTAAAGAGCAGGGTTATCAGTATATTGCTGTGACAGACCATTCTCAATCCCTGACAGTGGCCAGTGGAATGTCCACTGCAGAGTTAAAAGAGCAGCTGAAGGAGATTGATGAGCTGAATCAGGAAATAAAGGATTTTAGAATTTTTAAGGGTGTTGAAGTTGATATTCTTAAAAATGGAGAGCTTGATTTTGAAGATGAGCTGCTGGATCAACTGGATTTCGTGATTGCTTCAGTTCACAGCTACTTTAATCTTGAAGAGGAAAAGATGACAGAGCGGATAATTAAGGCTGTAGAAAATCCCCATGTTAATTTAATTGGTCATCCAAGGGGCAGAATGCTGGGAGGCAGAGAGGCCTATGCAGTTGATTTAGAAAAAGTAATTGAGGCTGCAGCAGCCAGCAGTACTGCGCTGGAGATTAATGCCTCACCGCAGAGGCTGGACCTTGATGCAGAATGGGCCCGTAAAGTTAAAAAGGCCGGCGGCAAAATTTCAATCAATACTGATGCCCACCACTATAAGGAATATAGTGATATGGAGCTTGGAGTTGCAACTGCGCGCCGGGGCTGGCTGGAAAAAGAAGATGTAATCAATACATTTTCTGCAGCAGAGCTGCTTGAGTTTTTTAAGCAAAAAAAGAAAAATACCTGAGCTGAAAATTATTCAGCTGCTCAGGTTTAAATAAGATTTATAAAAATTAATTCCGGAGGTATTTAAGTTGAAAGAACACAGTCTGGAAGTACTTGAATATAATAAAATAATTAAGATGACCGCTGAGAGATCAGCAACAAAAATTGGTAAAGAAATTGTAGAGAATTTAAAACCTGTTAATAACAGTGATTATATTAAGGAAAGACTGGCAGAAGTTACTGCCCTGAAGTCAATGATTGCTGAATTTTCTACTCCTCCTTTTGGTGGAGTGCGTGACATCAGACAGGACTTAAAAAAAGCTGCTAAGGGGTCTGTGCTGTCCACAGATGCGATCAGCAGAGTAAGAAGCACCCTCAGGGGAGTTTCCGAGCTGCAGCGCTATTTAGACAGCATTCAATCAGATCTTGACCCCAGGATAATTGAAAGGGAATATCAGATCATTTATGATTTATGTGCAGACTTACAGAGCAGACCGGCTCTGGCCCGGGAAATTGACCGCTGTATCAATGAATATGGCGAAGTTGCAGATGATGCCAGTGCCAAATTAAAATCTCTGCGTTCAAAAATTGATTCAATTGAAAATTCAATCCGCGATAAACTTGACTCAATCATTAAAAGTAAACACTATCAGGATATGCTGCAGGAAAGTATTGTGACCCGGCGAGAAAACCGCTATGTTGTCCCTGTTAAACAGGAGCAGCGGAATAACTTTGATGGAATTGTTCACGGCCAGTCGGCAAGTGGTTTAACTCTCTTTATGGAGCCGATGGCAGTGGTCCGTTTAAATAATGAGTTGAGGGAGGTCAGAGCCAAAGAAACAGCAGAGATTCAGCGTATTCTGCAGATGCTCAGTTCCAAAATAGCCCAGGATGAGGAGATTATCAAAAGAGACTTAATGATTTTAAGCAGGCTGGACAGTATTACTGCAGCTGCAAAATTCAGTCTTGATTATGACTGTAATGCCCCGGAAATTAACGAAAAAGGGGTTATAGAGCTTAACCAGGCCCGGCATCCACTTTTAAAAGAAGAGCCGGTGCCGATTGACCTCAAACTTGGGGATGATATTGCCACTTTAGTAATTACAGGTCCCAATACTGGTGGTAAAACAGTAGCTTTAAAAACTGTTGGCCTTTTAACTCTAATGACTCAGACAGGTCTCCATATTCCAGCTGCAGCTAATTCTACTGTGGCTGTCTTTAAAAAGATCTTCGCAGATATCGGGGATGAACAGAGTATTGAACAGAGCTTAAGTACATTTTCTTCTCATATGCACAGGATCAGAGAGTTTCTGGCAGAATCAGATGATTCAACTCTGGTTTTAATGGATGAGCTTGGAGTTGGTACTGATCCGGAAGAAGGAGCAGCACTTGGTATTTCTATTTTGGAAAAACTCCAGCAAAAAAATGCAATTACCATTGCCACTACTCACTACAGTCAGCTGAAAAGCTATGCCTATACAACTGATCGAGTAGAAAATGCTTCGGTTGAATTCGATCTTGAAACTTTAAAACCAACCTATAAATTGATCATGGGTGTCCCCGGGGGCTCCAATGCCTTTGAGATTGCCCTCAGACTTGGTATTCCGCAGGAGATAATCGATCGTGCCCGAACACTGTTAAGTGAAGAAGAAATAAAAGTTGAAGATATTATCAATGAATTAAATCAGGAGCGCAACCGCTACCAAAAGCTGCGGCAGGAAATGGAAGAATACCGCAATCGCGAAAAAGAGCTGAAAGAAAAATACGAAAAGATGATCGAAGAGCAGCAGGAAAAACACGATAAAGAGATGAAAACTGCCCGTGAAGAAGCGGAAGCAATTGTCGAAGAAACTAAAAAAGAGGCCAGACGGATAATTTCTGATCTGAAGCAGAAGGATTATACCCAGCGCTCTGAGGTTGACCGGGCTCAGACATCTGCCAACCAGGAATTAAAAGAATTAAGTCAGATTTTAGAAACAGAAAATGAAAAAGAAAGAGAAAATGTATCTGCAGCTGATTTTGAAGTTGGTGATCAGGTTAGAGTCCGCAGTATTGGCCGTAAAGGAGAAATTACTGCCCTTGATCAGGATAAGAAGGAAGCTCAGATTCAGGCAGGAATTATGCAGGTTACCGCTTCCCTGGCCGATCTGGTTAAGGTGGATATTCCTGAGGATAACGAAGAAAAACAGCTTAAAAATTACAGAGTGCAAAAATCTCAGCATGTTTCTCCCAAACTAGATCTCAGAGGCGAAAGGTACGAAGCTGCTCAGTACAAGGTGGATAAATATCTTGATGATGCATTTCTGGCCGGCTTAAATGAAGTAGAAATTGTCCACGGCAAAGGAACCGGTGCCCTGCGTCAGGCAGTAGAAGAGGTGCTGGAAAAGAACTCTCATGTTGAAGATTACCGTCTCGGCAGACAAAAAGAGGGCGGTATGGGAGTAACAATTGTTAAAATTAAATAAGCTTATTAATTAGCAAAAGGGATTTCTCCTAAACTTAGGAGAAATCCCTTTTGGATAAATTAATCTTTTAATCATTAGTCATTACCGAATATGTCAAAAAGGCTTCTAATCGGATCCTTTTCTTCTTCAGTTTCAGCATCTGAAGCTGAATCCTGCTTTTGACTTACTGCTGAATTAGAGGGGTGAAGGTTGCAGTATCGATCAGGTTTAGTTTCATAAGTTGGATTTCCATTCCGCTGTATCTTGGGAAACCCATATTCATGATCTATCTTCTGTACTGGTTCCCCGGCTGAGACAGTGTAAGTACCTCGTACAAGCTCTTCAGAATTTTTATTAGCATTTTGTTCTTTAAATAATTTCTGAGTAGGTCCAATTCTGATGCCAGAATCAGAGATATAATGTCTTTCTTCTACCTGATCTTTCGGACAATTTACTGTTGCAAGCAGACCACTTTTGCGGTCAACACGAACTGTTTCGACAGGACCGTGCAGACTTTCTTTTTTAGTGGGTTCAGTACCTTTGATATAAGGCAGCACATCAATTCTTGGCGAATATTGATTAGGGCGCAGTCCAGTATAAGGTCCAACATCAACCTGTATAATATTATCCGGCATTTGAAAATTAATTACCGGCATACCTTTGACAGCTTCTCGCATATAATCTCCCCAGATCTGGGCCGCCTCACCACTTCCAACAGTTTTAACATCATATTCCATTGAGCGGTTGCTGTCTTCACCAATCCAGACACTTGTTGCAATTTGAGAAGTGAAGCCGACAAACCAGGCATCTGTATAATCATTAGTTGTACCTGTTTTCCCCCCCACATCGCGGTTCATTTGAGCCCGGCGACCTGTTCCATTATCAACAACACTTTTTAACATCGATTTAATTAAATAACTATTTTCTTGAGACATAACAACTTTACTTTTAGGCTGTGCTTCATAGATTAAATTATCATGTTTGTCATAAACTTTAGTAATTGCATGTGGTTCAGAATAGATTCCTTTATTTGCAAAAACGCTGTAAGCTGCAGCCATTTCAATAGGGGTAACTCCCCGATTTAAGCCTCCCAGGGCCAGGGAATAGTGGTCAGCAAGGCTGTCATTTTTGGTTAGGGTTGAAATACCAAGCTTTTCTGTAAAATCGATGACATTTTTAACACCAACATCTTTAATTAGTTTAACAGCGGCAACATTAACCGAATTGGTTAAGGCAGTGTTCAAGTTAATCAAACCTCGATAGCGATCACCATAATTTCTAGGCCAGATATTCAAATCACTTCCTTTACCGCTTTCGGAAGCCAGCATAGGTAAGTCATTAATTATACTTCCTGTTGTATACCCACCCTCAATTAGAGCAGTAGAATAGACAAATGGTTTAAAAGCTGAACCCGGCTGACGAACAGCCTGATAGGCTCGGTTAAATTGGTCAGTTCCTCGACCACCAATCATTGCCCTAATGGCACCATTATTTACATCTAAGCTAACCAAAGAGAGCTGAGGCTGTAATTTTTCGTTCTGATTGCTCTGAAAAGAAGGAATAAAGCCATTTTCAATCTTATTTTTAATTGTCTGTTCTGCTAATACCTGCATTTTGCGATCTAAAGTGGTATGTACTTTTAATCCCCCACTGTAGACCATTGAAGCCCCAAAACGATCAATTAATTGATCTCTAACGTATAAAGTGAAATAATGAGCTATATCTTCCTCAGTTTCTTCTACAGTCCCTAAATTTAATTCAGCATTTTTTGCCTGCTGCATTTCACTTTTGGTAATATATCCCAGTTCATACATTCTGTCTAAAACAACATTTCTTCTTCTAATTGCCCGTTCTGGATAACGCAGAGGAGTATAATTATTCGGCGACTGCGGTAAACCAGCAATTAGAGCTGATTCTGCTAGATCCAGTTCCCAGACATGTTTACCAAAATATTGCAGAGAAGCTGTTTCAACTCCATAAGCACTGTGACCTAAAAATATTTCATTTAGATACATTTCTAAAATCTCAGATTTGGTATATAGTCGTTCAAACTGGATTGCCAGATATGCTTCCTTAATTTTACGCAGATAATTTTTATCAAGAGTTAAAAAAGCATTCCTTGCCAGCTGCTGGGTAATTGTACTTGCTCCCTGATCAGTCAGATCTCCCTTCATTATATTATTGATCATTGCTCGACCAATTCCCCAGAAATCAATACCGTGGTGTACATAAAATTTAGTATCTTCAATCGCTACTATTGCATTTTTCAAATTTTCCGGCATTCTTTCCAGGGGAACATAAACTCTATTTTCCTTAAATAATTTTGTTAAAAGTTCACCTTCTGAATCATAAATTAAAGTTGCTTCGCTTGAACCTTTATAACCACTAATATCAGGAGTGTCCTGAATAATCCAGGTGACAGCACCCAGGATAGCGCCTGTTCCCAGGGCAAAAATTAATAAAAAAGATATTAAAAATATTGCCTTTGTTCTTTTCTTCATTACTTTACCTCCCGTCAATAAAATCGTTACGTCAAATCTAATAGTTTTTTTAAAAATATTAATAGTTATCATAATTGTCAGGTTAGGAATCTGCATAAAATGCAGGAATCCCTCCCCCTGAG
>NZ_QBLR01000497.1:0-1129 GCF_003070835.1 Halanaerobium sp.
ATTCTGGCAGCTGATGTCGCATTAAGTCTCCTAGGTGATGGCCGGCAAATTCTTCATGTAATCTTGCTTCTTTATATTCTGAAACTATTTTGGCTAAGTAATCTTTAATTGATGACATTGTATCTACCTCTTTTTATTTTTCCGTATAATATTCTGAAATTTACAGAAATTTATTTCCTTTTTATAGAAATTATGTTATAATTAATATAATTTAATGGAGGTGAACCAAATATGAGTTTTTCTGATGATGTGAAGGAAGCTAAAGCTACGCTCAAAAAAATTAAAAACTATGATATTAACGGTTTTGCTAAAGAATTAAAATATTGGATTAGAGAACTACACTTTTTTTACAATATAATTGTTCCAAACGAAACGAATGATCCATCAACCTCTTTTTATAAAATAAAACCAGCAACTAGGCCAACCACAGGACAAATTGCATATTTTAATTTAAGAAGAGGATATCCAAAAGAAATTTATGGTGGTCATTACTGCTATATATTAAAAGATTTTGGATCAAAATATTTGGTTATTCCTACAACATCAGTAAAAGAAAATTCTAATCCTCCTAATTCTAAAATTGAAATTGATATTAAAATTAAAGATTTTAAAAATGATAAAACTTCTCGACTTCATTTAAGTGATATGAGAGCAATTGATATCCAGCGAATTAATGAACAAAAATCTATATATGACATCAAAGAAAAACCAGCAGATCTTAACCAAAAAATAAGTGAATTTTTGTTTGAAACTGCTTGACAATTGACTGATAAAATAGTATTATTAATTTAGAAAATAAAATTATAAAGAGTCCTTAAATGGGCAAAATTAAAATTATGAAGGCACCTGATATTTTATCAGGTGTTTTTTCTTTTTTATAATTAAAATTTATTCTTCATCAGGCTGTTCAAATTCTTTTAAGGTCATTCCATTTTTTAATTTCCATTCTCTTAAACCATTAGCATTTCTACCCATAACTACTGCAGCTGCAGTAGAAGAACTAGAAAACAAATAGTCTTTTTTGAAAATATAATTTTCATCATTTTCAACTACAATTTCTTTTTCTAATAGCTCTTTTCTCTTTTTAATTACCCAATTTTGAGCTGAATCAACAGTATTATTAGACATT
>NZ_QBLR01000498.1:0-1129 GCF_003070835.1 Halanaerobium sp.
GTGACTGTTGGTGTGGCTCTGTTAGCTGATATTTCAGCTGTTATTTTAGTAGAAGGTAAGGATTTTGAACAAATAGCGGTTAAAAAGGCCTGCAGAAAAGATGTTAATTTGCTTAAATACAGGGGTTCAAAATTTGAATTAGCTGGAAAGTTTTATGAAGACCTTAAATAATTATTTTTAGTTAGAATGGCTCAAATTTTCTATTAGCCAGGAAATTATACCTAATGGTTTGTTGTGGGTAATATTTTATAGCTTCATAATTTCCGCTATCAAGAAAATTTAATCTTACTGTACTGCAGATTGTCCGAAGGATATTTGTTCATTGTTTTTATTAATAAAGCCCATCAGTAATTATCTGTATAAATTTATCTGCTGATTTTGAAATTGGAATATTTTTCATTTTCATCACTGCCAGTTTTCTTGCTGGCAGTTTTTCTTTTGTCTTAACTGCAAATAAACCTTCTTCTTTGAGGTCGAGACAGTATTCGGGGACCAGAGCAATACCAAGACCAATTTTTGTCATTTCGATTAATAAGTCAACACTTCCGAGTTCAACTGCAGCCTCAATTTCGATATCCAGTTTAGTTAAAGCATTCTCCAGAAATTTTCGGGTTGTAGTTTTTGCTTCCAGCATTAAGAGAGGATAATTTTGTATTTCCCTCAGTTTAATTTCTTTTTTTCTCAAGTCTTTAAATTCACTGCCTGCTATAAAAATATCATTAAAACTGAAAATTTCCTGACATTCCATCTGATCAGTGATTTTTGGATTGGGAAGATTGCTGATGATTAGATCAACTTTGTTCTGCTGCAGGAGGTCAATACAGGTGCTGGAGGTTCTATTTGTAATCTGAATCTGTATTTCTGGGTAAAGATGATGATATTTTTTTAAATAAGGAAGCAGATAATCCTTAGAGATTGTATCATTAGCACCAATATGAATTTCTCCTCTTTCTAAAGAATTGATTTCTCTGATGCTTTTTTCTCCACTTTCAATTAAATTAAAAGCCGGCTCAATATGCTCAAATAGTATTTTCCCCGCTTCGGTTAGCCGTACTTTTTTGGTGCTTCTAATGAATAATTCAGTTTTTAATTCTTTTTCCAGATTTTTAACCTCAATTGTTAAACTATC
>NZ_QBLR01000499.1:0-1106 GCF_003070835.1 Halanaerobium sp.
TTAGAAGAATATGATAAAAATTATTATAAACAATTAGAAGAGC
This sequence comes from Halanaerobium sp., assembly GCF_003070835.1. Lineage (NCBI taxonomy): Bacteria > Bacillati > Bacillota > Clostridia > Halanaerobiales > Halanaerobiaceae > Halanaerobium > Halanaerobium sp. Next base: position 44 of record NZ_QBLR01000499.1, read on the forward strand.
TAATTGCAGACTATATTTTAGAAAGTGACTTATCTGAAATTAGTAATAATGAAATTTCATTTTATTTTGTAACAGGTATGAATCAGGCAAATAAATTTAACTTTCAAAAAAATGAGGAGGAATAAAAATGGCTGTTATTGATCAGAGAAGTGAGTTGGTTTTTTTATATGATATTAAAGATGCTAATCCAAATGGGGATCCACTGGATGCCAACAAGCCGAGAATTGATGAAGAAACTGGAATCAATCTAGTAACTGATGTAAGACTAAAGCGTACTATTAGAGATTATTTGTTTGATTACAAAGGGTTTAATGGTGAAGATGGAAAAGATATTTTTGTTAGAGAGATCAAAAATGATGACAAAAGTATTCAGGATGGAAAAGAAAGAGCTAAAGATTTTAAAGAAGATCCCAAAAAAGTTTTAGAGCAGTGTATAGATGTAAGAATGTTTGGTGGTGTAATTCCTTTAACTGGTGATTCAATTACCTATACAGGTCCTGTACAGTTTCAGATGGGAAGGTCTCTACATAAAGTAGAGTTAAATTATATAAAGGGTACAGGAGCTTTTGCCTCCGGAGCTGGAAAAAGCAAAAAAACTTTTAGAGAAGAATATGTAGTGCCTTATTCTTTAGTTGGGTTTTATGGAATTATTAATGAAAATGCAGCTCAAAGCACCGAGTTAACCAAAGATGATGTTGAATTGTTATTAGAAGGTATCTGGAAAGGAACTAAAAATTTGATTACCCGTTCAAAAGTTGGTCAAACTCCCAGATTGTTATTAAAAGTAAATTATAGTGAAGAAAACTATTTTATTGGTGAATTGAAAAATTATATAAAGTTAGAAACTGGTTTAAGGGAAGAGGAAATTAGAGATGTTTCTGATTATAATCTAGATATTAGTGAATTATTAGCAGTAATTGAGGATAATTTTGATAAAATAGAAAGTGTTGAGTATAAAGTTAATCCTAGAGTTGAATTTGTTAGTGATTCTAAAAAAATAAATTTAAGTAATCTGGATTTATTTGAAGAGCTAGATACTGTCTCTTATACACATCTCCGAGCC
>NZ_QBLR01000083.1:0-13607 GCF_003070835.1 Halanaerobium sp.
ATTTCTATTAAAGATGGAAGACATATTTTAATGGAAAAAGAGTTAGCAAAAAAAGGAATGGATTTTACTCCGATTGATTTAGAAATTAAAGAAGGGGCGACTCTGATAACTGGTCCTAATATGGGTGGTAAAACAGTTAGTCTAAAATTAATTGCTTTGCTTACAGCAATGGCCCAACATGCTTTGTTTGTTCCAGCAACTAGTTTTAAATTTAATCTTCGCAATTATATATACTTTAGTCTTACTTCAGATAATATAAAGACAGGATTAAGTAAATTTGGAACTGAAATTAGCAATTTAAAAACTGTAATTGAATCTGCTGATAATAATGGTTTGATTTTAATTGATGAAATTGCACATGGAACTAATCCAGCTGAAGGTTATGCTATTGCTTATGGAATTATTAATAAATTAGATAAAATGAAATCAATTTCTGTAATAACTACTCACTATCAGAGGTTAGCAGACCAACTTGAAATAACTCATTTTCAAGTTAAAGGTCTTGATAAAGATCTATTGTCCCATTATCACAACTATATTAAAGAAAATGGTATAGATGTTTTGAATAAATGTATGGATTATCATTTAAAAAAGGTTGAGACAGGGAGTGAATTTCCCCAAGATGCAATTCAAATTGCAGATATATTGGGCTTTGATGCTGAAATTTTAAGAACAGCAAAAGAAATTATGAAGAAATAAAGATTCATTGGAGGGATTAAAAATAATGGCTAAAGAAATGTTAAATCTTGATAAAAATAAGATAAAAAAAGCAAGAGATGCAGCTCACGAAATTACTATGAATATTCAGAAGGAAATTGATTTAAATACTACTACTAGTGTTGAAAGAACTGTGGCCAGACTTTTTGGTATCGATGGGGTGAATTCTGAAGATATTCCATTAGCTAATGTTTTAGTTGATCAATTAAATGAAGCAGATGAACTTAATCGAGGTCTAGCTTTTTGGTTAGGTAATGCAATGGCTTATCATGAATTAAGTGCTCAAGAAGTAGCGGAAGAAGTTGCTAAAGGAAGCTTTAAATTAACAGAAATCCCACTTCAAGCTGAAGCAGAAGTTAAAGAGCTAATTGATGATAAAGCTAAAGAAATGATTGAGTTAATCAAGAAAAATCGTCAAGATAGAGATGATTATCTTGAAAGATTAGGAGAAGGTTCTACTCCTCAAAAATATGTAATTGTAGCAACTGGTAATATTTATGAAGATATTGAACAAGCTAAATCAGCTGCTAGACAGGGTGCTGATATTGTAGCAGTTATTAGAACAACAGGACAAAGTCTATTAGATTATGTTCCTTATGGTCCTACTACTGAAGGTTTCGGTGGTACATATGCTACTCAAGAAAACTTCAAAATTATGAGAAAAGCTTTAGATGAAGTTGGAGAAGAAGTAGGTAGATATATTAAGTTAGTTAACTATTGTTCTGGACTATGTATGCCAGAAATAGCAGCTATGGGAGCAATTGAGCGCCTAGATATGATGTTAAATGATGCTATGTATGGAATTTTATTTAGAGATATTAATATGAATCGTACTTTTGTTGATCAATATTTCTCTAGAATGATTAATGCTTTTGCTGGAGTAATTATTAATACAGGAGAAGATAATTATTTAACAACAGCTGATGCATTTGAACAGGGTCATACAGTATTAGCTTCTGACTTTATTAATGAGCAGATGGGATTACAGGCTGGGTTAACAGAAGAGCAATTAGGTTTAGGTCATGCTTTTGAGATGAATCCGGATATAACAAATGGATTTTTATATGAGTTAGCCCAAGCACAAATGATTAGACAGATTTTCCCTAACTCTCCTTTAAAGTATATGCCACCAACTAAGTATATGACTGGAGATATTTTTAAAGGTCACTTACAAGATGGCCTATTTAACTTAGCTTCTGTGATGACTGATCAAGGTATTCAACTTTTAGGAATGTTAACTGAAGCAATCCATACTCCATTTTTAAGTGAAAGAGCTTTAGCACTTGAAAATGCTGAATATGTAATGAATAATGCCCGTGATTTGGGAGATGAAATAGAATTTAAAGAAGATGGAATTATTCAAACAAGAGCTAAAAATGTTTTAGATGAAGTTGTAGAAATGCTTGAAGATGTAAACAATAAAGGCTTAAAAACAGCTATTGAAGAAGGCAATTTTGCTGATGTTAAGAGACCTATTGATGGTGGTAAAGGAGCAGATGGAGTAATTAAGAAAAGTAATGATTATTACAACCCATTCCTTGAAATGATGAAAGCTGAACTAAGTAAATAAAATAAATTATTAGATTAAAAGAGGTGTTATAAGTGGAACTGGATATGAAAAAGATTAAACCTTATGGTGATACGCTAAATGATGGAAAAATTCAAATGAGTTTTACTCTGCCACTTCCTGCAAGTGCTGAGGCAAAAGAGGCAGCTAAAAGATTAGGAGAAAAAATGGGATTAACTGATATAGAGGTCCCTCATATGAAAGATCTTCATGATTTTTCTTTCTTTGTAATTTATGGTAGTTTAGAACATACTGTAAATTTTGAAGAAATTGAAATTCCAAAAGTTAATGAAGAAGTTATGACTTATTATGAAATCAATGACTATATTGAAGAAAATATAGGTAGAAATATTGTAGTTGTTGGTGCTTGTACAGGTACTGATGCTCATACTGTGGGCCTTGATGCCATAATGAATATGAAAGGTTATGCAGGAGAATATGGTTTAGAAAGATATCCTAAAATTGATGCTTATAATTTGGGAAGTCAAGTTCCAAATGAAGAGCTAATTGCTAAAGCTATAGAATTAAATGCTGATGCGATTTTAGTTTCTCAAGTTGTAACCCAAAAGAATATTCATATTAAAAATATGACTGAATTAATTGAATTAGCTGAAGCTGAAAATATTAGAGAAAAAATGCTAATTGCAGCTGGAGGACCAAGAATTGATCATGAACTTGCAACTGAGTTAGGATTTGATGCTGGATTTGGTCAAGGATCTTTACCACCAGATGTAGCAACATTTTTAGCTAAAAGAATAGCCAAAAGAAATAAATAAGAAAGGGGGCGAAATAGTAGAAAGTAAAAGCTTAAATTATTAGCGAGCAAATGAGTATTAAAAAAGGTTAGTGATTATAAGTTAAAATTAAATATTAAAATCCTAGGGGGATGCAAATGTCGAAAACTAAGCTTGATAATGTAGAGGAGAAGAAAGTACCGAGTTTTTCAAGTGTTATATTTGTATTTTTGTATTTAATTGTTACAATGGGAATTTCTGTCTTATGGCTTGAAATACCAATTCATATTACTTTAGTTTCTGCTGCTATTGTAACTACTATAGTGGCAATGATGCAGGGTTATTCTTGGAAAGAAATACAGGCTGCTATTTTACACGGATGTAGTATTGCAATGCTGCCAATGTTGATTTTGATGATCATTGGAGCTATTATTGGGGCCTGGATTTCTGCTGGTACAATTCAGACTATTATTTATTATGGTTTACAGTTAATTAGTCCCAGGTGGTTTTTAGTAGCAGCGGCTTTAATGTGTTCTATAACTTCACTTGCTACTGGAAGTGCTTGGACGACTTCTGGAACAATTGGAGTTGCTTTAATGGGGATTGGAGCTGGTCTGGGAGTTCCAGCTGGAATGACTGCAGGAGCTGTAGTTTCTGGATCGTATTTTGGAGATAAAATGTCTCCTTTATCTGATTCAACAAATCTAGCAGCAGCAGTAGCTGAGGCTGATTTGTTTGAACATATTAAACATATGATTTATACAGTTGGTCCAGGTTTAGCCTTATCTTTACTTGCTTATGCTGTTTTAGGGGCTCGTTTTGGGGGAGAAACTTTAGATCCTCAACAAATGGCAGTGATCAATGAAACTTTAACAGGTCTTAACCAAAATTTTAATTTGAGTTTATGGTTATTAATTCCACCTGTTGCAGTAATTATTATGGCAGTTAAAAAAGTTCCTGCTCTTGCCTCACTGATTATCTCAGCTTTAATGGGGGGAGTCTTTGCTTTGATTTTTCAAGGAGCTTCAATCCATGAGATTACTCAAGCAATGAATTGGGGTTTTGTTTCTGAAACCGGAATTGAATCAGTTGATGCATTATTAAGTCGTGGTGGAATGCAGAGTATGATGTGGACTGTTTCCTTAGGATTTATCGCCCTTTCATTTGGCGGTATTTTAGAAAAAACTTATATGTTAGAAGTAATATTAAATAAAATAGAGCCATTAATTAAAACTACTGGCAGTTTAGTCTTAACTACACTACTTGGTAGTTTAGCTACTAATTTTTCAATGGCTAGTCAGTATATGGCAATTATTATTCCAGGTAGAATGCTTGCTCCAGCTTACAAAAGGTTGAATCTTAAAACCAAAAACTTATCTCGGGCTCTAGAAGATGGTGGTACTGTTTTTGCTCCTCTAGTTCCTTGGAGTTTGTCAGGAGCCTTTTCCGCTGGTGTTTTAGGAATTTCTACTATTGAATATGTCCCTTATGCATTTTTGTGTTTCTTTGTTCCTGTAATTTCAGCAATTTATGGGATGACAGGATTTACAATGGAATATGAAGATGAAAATCAAGACAAAATAGACAATAATTCAGAAATAAAGGCTAAATAGTTAGCTATGAAAGTTGATTGATAATTAAAAAGTCAGTAAAATTAAATTATTTTTTGAAAATGAATTTTGCTGACTTTTATTAAAATTCTTAGTTATATTTACTAAGGTAATTATTTATAAATTAATAAAAATTATTATTTAAAGGAGAATGTCAAATGAGTGAAGCACTAATTAGAATGAGAATGAGTTCAGCCGATGCACATTATGGTGGAGGTTTAGTTGATGGAGCCAAAATGTTAGAACTTTTTGGTGATGTTGCAACAGAATTATTAATTCGTCAAGATGGTGATGAAGGTTTATTTCTTACATATGATAGTGTAGAATTTACAGCACCAGTATTTGAGGGAGATTATATAGAAGCAGTTGGTAAAATTGTTGAACTTGGAAATAGTTCTAGAAAAATGGAATTTGAAGCAAGAAAAGTTATTAGTTCTCCCCAAGCAGAAGGATTACCAGATTCAGCAAGAGACGTTTTAGAAGAGCCAATTGTAGTAGTAAAAGCAAAAGGCATTTGTGTAGTTCCTAAAGATAAGCAAAGAAATTAGGAGGTTTTAATAATGGAAAAATTAATTATTACTGCTGCTTTAACTGGAGCAGAAGTTACTCAAGATATTCAGCCTAATTTACCAATTACAGCTGAAGAAATTGCAATTGAAGCAGAAAAGGCATATGAAGCTGGAGCTGCAATCGTACATGTTCATGCTAGAGAAGAAGATGGTTCTCCAACTCAAGCTAAAGAAGCTTATCAAGAAATTAAAGAAAAAATTGAAGCAAGATGTCCTGTTATTTTTCAGCCATCTACTGGAGGAGCTACTTGGCATACAGCTGAAGAACGTTTACAGCCAGTTGAATTATCTCCTGAAATGGCAACATTAAGTACTGGAACTTGTAATTTTGGTGAAGATGTTTTTATGAATACTCAAGAATATATGATTAAATTCGCTAAAAAAATGAAAGAAAAAGGTGTTAAGCCAGAAATTGAAGTTTTTGAAGCTGGTATGATTGCTAATGCTCAATATTTAGTTAAAAAAGGCTTAATTGATACACCACTTCATTTTGATTTTGTACTTGGTGTTCCAGGTGCAATGCCTGCTTCAGCTAGAAATTTAGTTTATATGGCTGAAACCATTCCTGCTGGTTCAACTTGGACAGTAGCTGGTATTGGTAGACATGAAACTCCTTTAGCAATGATGGCTATTGCAATGGGTGGTCATGTTCGAGTAGGTTTTGAAGATAATATTTATTATAAAAAAGGTGAGTTAGCAAAAAGTAATGCTCAATTAGTTGAAAGGATTGCAAGAATGGCTGCTGAAGCCGGTAGAGAAGTTGCAACACCTGATGAAGCAAGAAAAATTTTAAGTATTAAATAATTAATATTGGAGGCGTTTTTCGAATGAGTAAAATTATTTCTTTAGAAGATGCAGCAGCAAAAGTTGAGGCTGGAGATCGGGTAATGGTTGGAGGCTTTTTGGCCTGTGGTTCCCCGGAAGAAATTTTGGCTAAAGTTTTAGAAAACGATGTTGATAATTTAACTATTATTGCTAATGATACCTCCTTTCCAGATAAAGGTATTGGTCAACTAGTAGCTTCTGGAAATGTTAAAAAAGTTATTGCTAGTCATATTGGAACTAATCCAGAAACTGGTAAAAAGATGCATGATGGATCTATGGAAGTTGAATTAGTACCACAAGGTACCCTGGCTGAGAGAATTAGAATTGGAGGGGCTGGACTGGGTGGATTTTTAACTCCTACTGGAGTTGGAACAATAGTTGAAGAAGGTAAAAAAGTTATAGAATCTGAAGGTCAAGAATACTTACTTGAATTACCTTTAAAAGCTGATGTAGCTTTAGTTAAAGCTTGGAAAGCAGATAAAAAAGGTAATTTAGTTTATAGAAAAAGTGCTAGAAACTTTAATCCTCTAATCGCTAAAGCATGTGAAACAGTTATTGTAGAAGCTGAAGAAATTGTAGAAGTAGGAGAGCTTGATCCAGATCATGTTGTGACTCCTTCAATTTTTGTGGATTATATAGTTAGGGGTGAAAATTAATCATGGATATTAAAGAGAAAAAACAAATTATAGTTAAAAGAATTGCTCAAAGCTTAGAAGATGGTGATGTTGTCAACCTGGGAATAGGGATGCCTACTTTAGTAGCAAACTATGTTCCAGAAGATATAGATATTACTTTACAGTCTGAAAATGGTTTTCTTGGCTTAGGACCTAAGCCTGAAGAAGGTAAAGAAGATAAAGATCTGACAAATGCTGGTGGACAACCAGTGACTATTAAAGAAGGGGGTGTATTTTTCGATAGTGCAGAATCCTTTGCTATCATCAGAGGTGGTCATGTTGATAAAACAGTTCTAGGTGCCTTACAAGTTGACGCTCAAGGTAATTTAGCTAACTGGATGATCCCAAATAAAATTGTACCTGGAATGGGTGGAGCAATGGACCTTGTAGTAGGAGCTAAAGATGTTATTATTGCTACTCTACAAACAACTAAAAAAGGCAATTCCAAGATTTTATCTGAGTGTACTTTACCTTTAACTGCTAAAAAACAGGTTGATTATATTGTAACAGAAATGGGCTTTTATAAATTAGAAGCTAGTAAATTAATTTTAACTGAAATTAATCCTGATTATACAGTAGAAGAGGTAAAAAATGCTACTGATGCTGAATTAATAATATCTGAAAATCTTAAAAAAATGAGTATCTAAAAAGTATCTAAATTAAATTAAGGAGAGGTAAAATAATGTCTAATAAAACAAAAAGAGATCCATATTTATGGGAAGCAATAATTCCTTTCTTAGCGATTATAATTTCTATCAGTTTAGCAATAGTGTTCTTTGGTTCTGAACCTCATATAGCTCTATTTATTGGTACAATTGTTGCATCAATTATAGCTTTAAATTGCGGATATAAATGGCAAGAAATAGAAGATGGTATGAAACAAGGAATTCATAACTCTCTGCAAGCCGTTATTATTTTAATGATTATTGGTATAATTATTGGTATTTGGATTTCAGCTGGTGTAGTTCCGACGATGATATATTATGGTCTTAAAATATTAAGTCCAACTTACTTTTTAGTTGCGACCGCTATTATTTGTGCTATAACTTCTTTGGGAACAGGTAGTTCTTGGACAACAGTTGGTACTGTTGGTATCGCTATGATGGCTATTGGTCAGGGCTTAGGGATTCCATTACCAGTAGTTGCAGGTTCTATTATTTCCGGGGCCTGGTTTGGAGATAAGGTTTCACCACTTTCGGATACTACAAATTTGGCTCCAGCTATGGCAGGTGCAAAACTTTATGATCATATTAAACATATGTTATATACCACAAGTGTTGGTTTTGGCATAACTCTAGTGATTTTTACTGTTTTAGGTTTTAAATATGGTGGAGGAGCTGCTGACATGGGTCAAGTTAGCACCTTATTACAGGGTTTATCTGGATCTTTTAATATTAATTTATTGCTGTTACTACCACCAATAATAGTAATTGCTTTAGCAGTAAAGAAAGTACCTGCAATTCCAGCATTAACAATTGGTGCGATTTTGGGAGCATTATTTGGGATTGTTTTTCAAGGAATCGGTTTTGGAGATATATTAAATGCTGGCTATGGAGGGTATGTTGCTAATACCGGGATGGATGCGGTAGATAGCCTACTTTCAAATGGTGGAGTTAGCTCTATGATGTACTCTATTTCAATTATTCTTTTAGCAATGATGTTTGGAGGAGTCATGGAAGAAACTAATCAATTAAAAATAATTGTAACTAGCCTATTAAGAAAACTTAAGAGTGATAACTCTTTAGTTGCTACTACAGTTCTTACTGGTATTTTCATGAATATTGCTCTTGCTGATGAATATATGTCTATAGTAATAACTGGGCGTACATATGCTCAAGCCTATAAAGATCGAGGCTTAAAAGCAAAAAATTTATCAAGAGCTTTAGAAGATGGAGCTACTCAGACATGTGCTTTGATACCTTGGAATACTAATGGTGCTTATGTTGCTGGAACTTTAGGTGTTGCTACTTTTGCTTATTTACCTTTTTGCTTCTTTAATTGGATTACACCAATTGTTTCAATAATCTTTGCATTATTAGGTATAACAATTGAACATGAAGATGATTATGTAGCAGAAGATGATAATCAAAAATTAGCATAACTTATAAATTATTTGATAAAGGAGAGATTATATAATGTTAAATGCAAAAGCTGTTGGAAATGAAGAAGTTTACAAAATGTGGGATTGTACTAAAGAAGAATGGAATGACTGGAAATGGCAGGTAAAAAATAGAGTTACTGATTCAGAAGAATTAGCAAAACTTATCGATTTAGATGATGGAGAAAAAAAAGAAATTGAAGAAGTATTAGAAAAGTTTAGAATGGGAATTACTCCTTATTATGCAACTTTAATGGATGCTAATGATCCTAACTGTCCTGTTAGAATGCAGGCTGTACCAGATATTATGGAAACTCACTTAAGCGGTAGTGATATGGAAGATCCTCTACACGAAGATGGTGATTCTCCAGTTGATGGGATAACTCATCGTTACCCAGATAGAGTATTATTCTTAATTACAGATCAGTGTTCTATGTACTGTCGTCACTGTACCCGCAGAAGATTTGCTGGACAAAATGATTCTGGAGTACCTATGGAAAGAATTGACAAATGTTTAGAATATGTTAGAAATACACCTCAAGTTAGAGACGTATTACTTTCTGGAGGAGACTGTCTCTTAATTTCTGATGACAAATTAGAATATATCATTAAAGAATTATCTGAGATTGATCATGTAGAAGTTATTAGATTAGGTTCTAGAACTCCTGTTGTTATGCCTCAGAGAATTACAGATGATTTAGTTAATATGCTAAAGAAATATCATCCAATCTGGTTAAATACACACTTTAACCACCCAAAAGAAATCACTAAAGAAGCTGCAGAAGCTTGTGCAAAACTTGCCAATGCTGGTATTCCTTTAGGTAACCAAAGTGTATTACTGCGTGGGATTAATGATAGTTCAGAAGTTATGATGGATCTAGTACAAAAGCTTGTACAGATTAGAGTTCGTCCTTACTATATCTACCAGTGTGACTTATCAATGGGTATTGAGCACTTTAGAACAAATGTTTCTAAAGGTCTTGAAATTATGGAATCTTTAAGAGGACATACTTCTGGATTTTGTGTACCTACTTATGTTATTGATGCACCAGGTGGTGGTGGTAAGACTCCAGTAATGCCACAGTACTTAATTAGTATGTCACCAACTAAAGTTGTATTAAGAAACTATGAAGGAGTAATTACAACTTATACTGAACCACAGTATATTGAAACTGAAGAAGATGGACTAAAATATAAATCTGAAAAAGCTCGTGAACATGGTGGAGTTGCAGATTTATTAAGAGGTAAAGAAGTTAAGTCTTTAGAACCAACTGATATGAAAAGAAAAGAAAGATAAATAAATAGTTTTACAGTACTGGGTAAGTAAGAGGAGGCAATATAATGAAAAAAGTTGTTATTGTTGAAGCTTTGAGAACACCAATTGGTAAATTTGGCGGTAAATTAAAAAATATTTCTGCTGTTGATCTTGGTGCAAAAGTAATTAAAGCCGTTTTAGAAAAGACAAAGATTCCGAAAGAAGAAATTAATGAAGTTATTTTTGGTAATGTTTTACAAGCAGGACTCGGTCAAAATCCAGCTAGACAGGCAGCAATTAAAGCAGGTATCCCAGAAGAGGTACCTGCAGTAACTATTAACAAGGTTTGTGGTTCAGGTTTAAAAACTGTAAATCTTGCTGCTCAAGCAATTAAAGCTGGTGACGGTGATATTTATGTTGTTGGTGGAATGGAAAGTATGAGTCAGGCACCTTATGTGAACCAAAAGAACAGATGGGGAGCTAAAATGGGTAACTTTAAAATGGTTGATACAATGATCAATGATGGTCTATTCTGTGCATTTAATGAATATCATATGGGAATAACTGCTGAAAATGTTGCTGAAAAATGGAATCTTAGCCGAGAGGCACAAGATGAATTTTCTGCTATCAGTCAGCAAAGAGCAGAAAAAGCAATGGAAGAAGGTAGATTTCAAGACGAGATAGTTCCAGTTGAAATTCCTCAGCGTAGAGGAGAGAATGAAATTTTTTCTAAAGATGAGGGACCTCGTCAAGGAGTAACTAAAGAAAGTTTAGCTAACTTAAGCCCTGTTTTTAAAAAAGATGGTACTGTAACTGCAGGAAATGCTTCCGGAATTAATGATGGAGCAGCTGCATTAATAGTAATGTCAAAAGAAAAGGCAGAAAAATTAGGCTTAGAGATATTAGCTGAAATTGTATCTTATGCTTCTGCTGGAGTAGATCCTAAGATAATGGGAACAGGGCCGATCCCTGCAACTAGAAAAGCTTTATCAAAAATTAACCTTGGAATTGATGATCTTGATTTAATTGAGGCAAATGAGGCTTTTGCTTCTCAATCATTAGCAGTAATTGAAGAACTTAATTTGAATACAGATATTGTTAATGTTAATGGAGGTTCTATTGCTTTAGGTCATCCAATTGGAGCAAGTGGGGCTAGAATATTAATCACTTTACTATATGAAATGAAAAAAAGGAATTCTAAAACTGGTCTTGCTACTCTATGTATTGGTGGCGGACAGGGAGCAGCTACTGTAGTAAAGCGTAAATAACTTGTAAAGATTAATTGTTAAAGTAAACAATGATTAAGTACTTACAGCTTGAATAAAGTTATTAAATTCAGGCTGTAAGTTTATTTTAAATTTAGTTAACTATAGTGTTTTAATTATGCTCTCTCAAAATTGATCATTTAAAATTTAGTTGCTTTTATGAGAAATAAAGGAGTTAGAAATTATGATAGCAGATACTATTAATAGAAAAAATGTTGAGAAACTTTTGTCTGATTTGATTAAAATTCCAAGTCCTTTCTTTAGAGAAGATGAAGTAATGGAATATGTTCTTAAGTGGTTTAAAGATAAAGATTTACCTGCTGAAATACATAATTTTCATGAAAAAAAAGTTACTAACTTTGATGGGAAAAATATTGTAGGCAGTTTAAAAGGCGATGATGAAGGTCCTAAGGTTTTACTTAACGGTCATCTGGATACAGTTGAAATTTGCGAAGGATGGACTAAGGAGCCACTAGGTGCAGAAATTGAAGGAGATAAAATGTATGGAGTAGGATCTCTGGATATGAAAAGTGGATGTGTTGCTATTATGCTTGCATTTGAAGCGTTCTCAAAAAAAATTGATAATTTTAATGGGGAGGTTTTATACACATTAGTTAGTGATGAAGAAGGTCCATTTGGACTTGGAACAGATAATTTAATACTAGATGGTTATACAGATGACGTTGATGTAGCTATTGTGCCAGAACCCAGTTCTGGTTTTGCAGGAGAAAAATTTCCATGTTTATGTCTGGGAGCTCGTGGGGGTTGGAAATATAAAGTTAATGTCAAAGGTAAATCAGCACATGGTGCAAATCCAGAAAAAGGTATTAATGCAATAAGTGAAGCTTCAAAAATTCTTTTAGAAATAGAAAACTCAGATTTGCAAACACATGAAAAGCTAGGATCAGGGGCTATTTGTGTAATTGATGTTGATGGAGGAGGAGCGCCTTTATCTGTACCTGATAAATCATCTTTTTCGGTTTTTCGACATGTAACTATTGGAGAAGATAAATCATATATTCGCAAAGAATTTGAGGAAGCAGTAAAAAAAGCTGATATTAAAGGAAGTGCTACATTAGAATTTAGAGATGCTCCTCATAAAAATTGTGATGGCTTTTTGCCATATGTGGTTTCTGAAAGTAATCCATATACCCAATCTTTTAAAAAGAGTGTGCTTGATGTAACCGAATCTAAAGCTCAAATAGCATATTTTTCTAGTGTAGGTGACTTCAATTATCTTGGTTCAAGACTAAAAGTTCCAACTTTTGTGTTTGGTCCAAAAGGAGAAAATTATCATAGTGCAGATGAATATGTTGAGCTAAATACGGTAGTTAAAACTGCAGAAGTTATATATGATTATTTAGTAAGTATACTTGTTGATTAAATCTTTTAAAGGAGGATTTTAAATGTTTAAAAAAATTGGTGTTTTAGGTGCAGGAACAATGGGTAATGGTATCGCAAATGTTATATCAAAAAATGATATACAGGTTATAATGGTTGATATAGATAAAGATAATCTAGAAAAAGGATATCAAAGTATACAGAAAAGCTTTAATCGTTCAGTAAAAAAAGAAAGAATGACTGAATCTGAAAAGGAAGATGCTCTGAAGAAAATAACAATCTCAACTGAAATGGAATCTTTATCAGATGTTGATCTAGTAATTGAAGCAGCTGTAGAAAATTTAGAAACTAAAAAAGGTATATTTGCTAAATTGGACAAAATTGTTAAAGATGATTCTATTTTATCTACAAATACTTCAGCATTAAGTATTACAGAAATTGCAACTGTAACTGAAAGAAAAGATAAGGTTATTGGTATCCACTTTTTTAATCCTGTACCAATGATGAAACTTGTAGAGGTTATTAGGGCTGCAGAAACTTCAGATACTTGTTATAATAAAGTCAGTGAATTTATAAATTCAATTAATAAAGAAGCTGTAAAAGTTAATGAGGCCCCAGGCTTTGTAGTTAACAGAATTTTAATTCCTATGATTAACGAAGCTGTTTATATCTTACAGGAAAGTGTAGCTTCTGCTGAAGACATTGATCTGGCTATGAAGTTAGGAGCAAATCATCCAATCGGACCACTAGCTCTAGCAGATTTAATTGGTCTTGATGTTTGTCTTGCTATTATGGAAACTTTACATCAGGAATTGGGAGAAGACAAATATCGCCCCTGTCCATTACTGAGAAAAAAAGTTCGGGCAAAACAACTAGGTAGAAAAACTAATAGAGGTTTTTATAATTATTAAGTAAATATCAGCTGTTCAAAGATAATTGAACAGCTGATATA
>NZ_QBLR01000084.1:0-13453 GCF_003070835.1 Halanaerobium sp.
GAATGGATGACAGCTAGAACAAACTTCAACCCTGATATCTTCTTTAGTTGACTTAGTTTTATAAACCTCGCCGCAGGCACAGGTTATTGTGGTTTCTTTAACGTCTGGGTGGATTCCTTCACGCATCTATATCACCTCTCTTGCATACATAATTATTGTTACACCGATTATTTTATGTCTCAAAATCGGGCTGAAGACACAAATCTTCACGCTAAGATTTATTATAACACAGGCTTTTTAGTGTTGCAAGGGAAAAGCAGGTGAATTTCACTACTTATTCGACTTATAATGATTACCCAGAGCTGCTGGTGGTCTTGATCTGATAACAGCACCAGCTAAGACAATAACTGTCAGTACATAAGGCAGCATCTGAATAAACTCCGAGGCAACATTTAAATTTATACCCTGGAGCCTGAGCTGAACAGCATCTGTAAAAGCAAAGAGCATGCTGGCCGCAAAAGCTCCCAGCGGATTCCACTGGCCGAAAATATTTGCCGCCAGGGCCATATAGCCTCTGCCGGCAGACATGTTACTGCTGAACCAGTTTAAATGCCCCAGAGAGAGATAGGCTCCACCTAAAGCTGCCAGAACTCCACTTAAAGTAACAGAAAAATATTTAATAAAACGAATATTGATCCCTAAAGTATCTGCCGCCTCAGGATGTTCACCTGTAAACCTTATTCTTAAGCCGAGTGGTGTTTTAAACATTAAATACCAGCCTGCAAGCACAATGATAAACATTAAATAAACAATTGGAGAATGATTACCAAGAAGTTCACCCAAGACCGGTATATCTGCAAGAAGTGGAATTCTAATTTTCGACAGCCCATTAACACTCGGAGAGGCTCCTTTCTGGCCCCAGATAACCTGCATCAACCAGGTTGTAAATCCCAGTGCCAGAATATTTATTCCAACCCCGGCCACTACATGATCTGCTTCTAAATCAATTGTAAAAAAAGAAAAAATCAAGCCTAAAATCAAGCCAGCCCCTAGAGCAGCCAGCAGTCCCAGATAAGCACTGCCGCTAAAAAAAGAGCCAACTGCTGCTGCAAATGCTCCGGTCAAAATCATGCCTTCCAGACCGATATTGATTACTCCAGCTCTTTCAGAAAAAGCACCACCAACTGCTGCTAAAGCAATTGGAACCACCAGTCTAATCGCTGCTGTAAATGTATTAATGCTGAAGATAATTCTTAGAATTTCCACTAGTTATCACCTCTAAAGGCCAGACTCTTATTTTTAAATATTTTAAAAATTGAAGGTGCTGCCACAAATAAAATGACCAGCCCCTGAACAATTGTCATTAAATCAGCTGGAATTTTGGCAAAAAGCTGCATTGACATTCCACCCGATTCTAAAACTCCAAATAAAAAAGCAGCAGCTAAAACTCCAAGCGGCTTATTTCTACCTAATACTGCAACTGCTATCCCGGTAAATCCATAACCGGGTGAAAAGTTTGTAATAAACCTATGTAAAACACCTAAAACCATTGTACTTCCAGTCAAACCGGCTATACCTCCACTTAAAAGCATTGCATTAATAATCACTTTATCAGAATTGACCCCGCTGTATTCGGCAGCACTTTTATTTTGCCCAACAAGCTGCAGGTCATAACCATAAGAGGTATAATTTAATAAATAGTAAATTAAGATAATAACCAAAATAGCGATAAACAGTGCCCAGGTTAAACGAGTATTGGCCACTATCTCCGGTAGTTTAGCCTGCTCTGCAATCTTTCGACTCTGGTCAACCGGGCCCTCTTCTTTAAAATAATTTTTTAATAAAAAGGTAGTCATTAAAATCCCAATATAATTAAACATAATTGTTGTAATAACCTCATGAGCACCAGTTTTAGCCTTCAAGACTCCAGGTATCAAAGCCCATAAAGCTCCTGCAGCTGCTCCAGCTGCTAAAGCCAGCGGAATTAAAAGCAGGGCCGGCAGATTTGTAAAAGTAATGGCAATTAAAGCTGTAGCAAATGCACCCCAGTAGAGCTGACCTTCTCCTCCAATATTGAAAAGTCCGCTCTGAAAACCAACAGCTACTGCTAGTCCGGTAAAAATTAGGGGAGTAGTTTTTAACAGTGTCTGAGCAAAATTATAAGAGCTGCCAAAAGCTCCAAAAAATAAATAATAATATGCTTCCAGAACACTATGGCCGGAAAGTTTAATTAAAAGAGCTCCAACTATCAGTGCAGAAATTATGGCTGCTAATGAATATAACATTTCTTTTATATTTTTATTCAAATCCATCTACTCTTCCTCCCCACTGTGTCCGGCCATCAAAAGACCCAATTTTTCCTGATTAAATTCTTCTGATCTACCGCTGGCTACAATCTCACCTTCATAGATAACTAAAATTCTATCACTGAGGCTCATCAGCTCATCCAGCTCAGCTGAAATTAGAAATAGTGCCTTAGATTCTGCTCGCATTTTTAAAAGCTGACTGTGTATAAATTCAATTGCACCAATATCAACACCTCTGGTTGGCTGGGCAGCTAAAATAAACTCTGCTCCCCGGCTCAACTCTCTGCCAATAATTAACTTCTGCTGATTACCTCCAGAAAGTTCTGCAGCTGTCGAGTTTTTCTTAGAAAATCGGAGATCATACTGCTCCACAATTTTTTCAGTATAATTATTTAGATAGTCAAAATCAATGGCAAATTTATTCTTGAACTGCTCATTCCATTCTGAACCCAGCAAAATATTTTTGGCAAGAGAGAAATTACCGACCAGACCCCGCTTATTTCTGTCTGAAGGAATATGAGCCAGCCCCATATTTCTTCTCTTTCGAGTAGAGAGCTTAGTTATTTTTTGAGAGTTAAAATATACCTCTCCCCTGTCAGGATTTTTTAAGCCGGCAATAATTTCTTCCAGCTCCAGCTGTCCATTACCTTCTACTCCTGCCAGCCCAACAATTTCACCTTTTTTAAAAGTGATACTTATATCTTTAAGTTCCAGACCACTTATAGGATTTTTATAATTTAAGTTTTCCAGGCGAAAAATCTCTGCTCCTGTTTCTTTATTATCTTTTTCTACATTTAATAAAACATCTCTCCCCACCATCATATTAGCCAGCTTTTGAGGAGATGTATCACTTTTTTCTACAGTTTCAATTTTTTTGCCATCTCTCAAAATCGTTATTCGATCAGCTATTTCCATAGTTTCTTTTAATTTATGGGTTATAAAAATAATAGTCTTATTTTCTTTTTTTAAACTCTGCATAATCTTAAATAATTCTTCAGTCTCCTGTGGAGTTAAAACTGCAGTCGGTTCATCTAAAATTAAAATTTCAGCCTCACGGTATAAAGCCTTTAAAATTTCCACCCGCTGCTGTTCTCCAACTGATATATTTTCAATTAGAGCCTCCGGGTTTAATTCAAAACCAAAATTACGGGATATTTCTTTGACCTCAGCTTCAGCTTTTTTCTTATCGAGGCTGATAACCTTTGTTGGTTCCTGACCGGCAATAATATTTTCTGTGATCGAAAATCTGTCGACTAACATAAAATGCTGGTGGATCATTCCCATTTTTTCTTTGATCGCAGCAGCTGGACTTTTAATCGCCACCTCTCTACCATTAATTTTAATCTGACCCTGATCTTTATTATAGAGACCAAATAGAATTTTTACTAAAGTAGATTTTCCAGCTCCATTTTCTCCAAGCAGACAGTGAATTTCTCCTTTTTTAACTGAAAAGTCTATACTGTCATTTGCTTTAACACTGCCAAAAGACTTAGATATATTTTTCATTTCAACAGCAAATATTTTAATCACCTCCAGCTTTAATTGAAAATAGGGGCATTTCTGCCCCTATTAGCTGCTTACTAATTTCTTGCTTCTTCAATAGTGGCTGGAATTTCGATTTCTCCAGCTGCAATCTTAGTTTCTATTTCTTCTAATTCTTCAATAACATCAGCCGGCAGCAGACTTTCGGTATAACCAAGCCCTTCTTCCTTAACTCCCAGCACATGAACTCCAGGCTCAAATTGTCCTTCCATAACCTGCATAATTGCTCTTTCTACAGTATTATTAACAAATTTCATGCCATTAGTTAAAATATGCCCTGGAGCAACATCACCCTGATCAGAATCTGCTCCAATTCCATAGATGTTATTTTCTTCAGCTGCTGTCAGCACACCCAGACCAGATCGTCCAGCAGCACCCCAGATAACATCCGCACCCTGCTCGATCATTGAGGTAGCAAGTTCTTTTCCTTTAGCCGGATCTGCCCAGGCCCCAACATAGGAGTGAATCACTTCAACTTCAGGAGCAATATATTCTGCCCCCGCCATATAGCCGGCAATATTTTGATCAATCAGCGGTATCTTCATGCCCCCAATAACACCAATTACTTTTTCTGAATTTATCATTTCATTATCTGTTCTTGTGGTCATTAAAGCGGCTGCTGCTCCCATTAAAAATCCTCTTTCTTTTTCTGCATAAACATAAGAAGCAACATTAGGCTGATCTACTACTGTATCTACAATAGCATAACTCTGATCAGGAAATCTCTGCGAAACATTGCTTAAAGCATCTGCCTGGTCAAAACCAATAGAGATTATCAAATCATACCTATTTAAGGCTGAAAACTGGGTTAAATATGTTTCATATTCAGAAATAGAAGCAGGCTCAGCTGCATCAAACTTAACACCATATTTTTCTCTGGCAGCTTTAACCCCTTCAAAAGCTGCATCATTAAATGATTGATCCCCCAGACCACCAGTTGCAAAAACTATGGCCACTCTTCCTTCAGCCAGCACTGCAGAGGATAAAAGCACTGTAAACAAAAGCAAAAACACCGCAGTTAAAATTATTTTATTTCTCATAAATTTTACCTCCTAATTTTAGTCTTCTCCCGTCAGAGCTTCAAGTGCCAGAAATATTTCTCTTTCCACTGCGTTTGAAACTTTTTCTCGATGTGGATTATAGCTCTCAGCATCAAAATCAACGGCTATTCCATCAACTGCCAGCACTGCAGCTGCTTTAACATTATTTAATGAGGCAAGCACAAATAAAGCACTGGCCTCCATTTCCACAGCTATTACCCCTGCCTGACTGAAATAATTATTACTCAATGGTTCAAGTTCAGGATAGAAAGCAGCAATTGTTGAAACAATACCTGTACTTATTGCAATCTCCAGAGCTTCAGCCCTCCGATTTAGTCTGGCAACTAATTCCCAGTCAGCAACCGCAGGATAAGATTTATCCACCAGCTGTTCTGTTAGGCCATCATTTCGGACAGCTGCTGCTGCAATCACCAGGTCTCCATCTTTAATCTTTTTTGAAAGCGAGCCAGCAGTTCCAACTCTTATTATTTCTTCTGCCCCCCCTTTAATTAATTCTTTAAAAGCTACTCCAGCTCCCGGGCCGCCAACTCCGTGAGATAAAATACTAACTGGCTGCTGATTATACTGACCGTTAATAAGTTTATATTCCCTGTTATAACTTATTACTTCTGCTTCAGTCAAAAATTCAGCAATCTTATCAGCTCTGCCCGGATCTCCGCAGACCAGAACTTTTTTTCTAATATTCTTACTATTTGTCTTTAAAATCGGCAGAAATTCTTTTTTATCCAAAATCATCAACTCCAGATCAATTACTTAAACAAAGTCTTTATTAATAGTAAAATTCACGATAAATTGAAATAATCCTTTATTGTTTTCAAAAAAGCTTTTTAGCAGATAACTTTTTCGATGATAATAGCTGTAAAATGCTTAGATTAACTATAAAAACCAGCTGACTTAATAAGCAGCTGGTTTTTTGCTAATATATTAATTTAATTAAAAAAGCTTTCAGCCAATCTAGTTCTTAAAGACCTTATCAAGCATTTCAAGCAGTTCCTCATTATCCTTAGTATTTTTTAGCTGTTTGTGGAAAGTCTTCATCAATTCATAATCTGACATATCCTGAGTCTGCTGACGAAGTTTCCAGATAATCTCCAGTTCTTTTTCGCCAAGGAGCATCTCTTCTTTTCTGGTTCCGGAGCGATTAATATCAATAGCAGGAAAGATTCTTCTCTCTGCCAGGCGGCGGCTTAAGTGCAGCTCCATATTACCTGTACCCTTAAATTCCTCGTAAATCACATCATCCATCCGACTGCCTGTATCGACTAAAGAAGTTGCAATAATTGTCAAGCTGCCTCCTTCTTCAATATTCCTGGCTGCCCCAAAAAATCTTTTGGGAAAATGCATGGCTGTTGGATCAAGTCCTCCAGAGAGTGTTCTGCCGCTCGGAGAAATAGTCACATTGGAAGCCCGGGCCAGTCTGGTAATACTATCTAAAAGGATTACTACATCATTTTTATGTTCAACCAGTCTCTTTGCTTTTTCTAAGACCAGCTCTGCAACCTGTATATGTTCTTCGGGCGGCTCATCAAAGGTTGAAGCAATTACTTCAGCATCAACCGAGCGCCTCATATCTGTTACTTCTTCCGGACGCTCATCAATCAGCAAAATCATCATCTTGCTTTCCGGATAGTTGTGGCGAATACTGTTGGCTACCTTTTTTAAAAGCACCGTCTTTCCAGCCTTAGGAGGAGAAACCAGAAGTCCACGCTGACCTTTTCCAATCGGAGAAATCAGATCAATTATCCGCGAAGAAATTTCATTTTTATGATACTCCAGCTTATATCTTTCCTCAGGATAAAGGGGAGTTAAATCTTCAAAGTGTGAGCGCTCTCTTGCTTTTTCTGGATCCTGATAGTTTACAGCCTCAATTCTTAAGATAGCGAAATATTTTTCACTGTCCTTGGGCTCTCTCACCTGACCGGAAACAACATCACCAGTTCTTAAATCAAAGCGCCTGATCTGAGAAGCAGAAATATAAATATCATCACTGGAAGGAATGTATTTAGAAGGCCTCAAAAAACCATAACCTTCAGTCTGAATAATCTCTAGTACACCTTCAGCAAAGATATTACCCCCTTTTTCTGTTCCTTTTTTTAAAATAGCAAAGATTAGATCCTTTTTCCGCATCTGCGAATAACCGCTGACACCCATCTCCTTTGCTATCTCATGTAATTCTGTAATAGTTTTTCTCTCAAGTTCACTGATGTTAAGCACATCAAGTCCACCTTTCTTTATTTTACCCTGTTTTATTTGAAATTATTTTAATCGAATGAATAAATATTTATGTAAATCCCATAAAAGCAATAATCTTTTAAAAAAGAAGAAAATCTTGCTCCCCAATTTAATGGCTAATCACTCAGCCAGGAGCTTTAGCTGCTCTTTCTATATCCGGGGAGTAATTTAATTTCAAATTTTGAATGATATTTATATTTTTGACTCTGAACTCTTGTCGAGCTGACTTAGTAAATTACCTAGAAAAAGTTAATGATTAGCAGAATTAAAGCTGACCGAAGAACACGAGGTTCTGAGCTGACTGCGGCACAGGAGGTGCCGATCAGGAAGGAAGTCAGTTTTAACTCTAATAAGAATTCTACTTTTTCTTGTAATTTAATTTGGAATGAGACAAGAGTTCAGAGTCAAAATATTTAAGTCAATAACAAAAATTTGAAATTAAATTACATTCAGTCCTAACTGAAAGAGCAGATAAACTCCTGCAAAATAAACAACTGCAGCTGCAATCGCATCCCAGCCCATCCACATAAATGAACGGCGTGAGCGATAAAATAAGCCGATCAAAATAATCGTAGCCATCAAAATTCCAATAGTAGCAGTTAAGATATGAACTATTCGAACATCTTCTAAAATTACTCCCTGTTGATAAAAGACATCGGCAAAGAAAATAACTGTCATGTTGAAGATGTTGCTGCCAAATACATTTCCAACCGCCATATTATAGGCGCCAATCCTGATCGCTGAAATTGTTGCAACAAGTTCCGGCAGTGAGGTTGCTGCTGCCACCATAATAGACCCCATAAAACTCTGATCAATTCCAGTCATAGCTGATATTTGATCAGCCGTAATACTTAAATTATAACCACTAAAGACAATAACAACCGCACAGGCTGCAAATCCAAGTATTGCTTTTTTTAAAGTATAATTAGGATTGGGATCCTCTTCTTTAACGGGATCATCCGGGTCAAGTGGATTCTTTTTATCATAACGATAGATCATTCTCACAGTAATAATGTAGGTAACTAACAATAATATGCTGTCTACTCCCACTCCAAAAATACTTAAACTAAAATCCATAAAATTAGATAAGATAAGACTGAAGACCACCAATGCTGAAAGTAAGATGCCAACAAGACCGGATAAAATGTGGCTGTAGTTAACGCGGAGTAGTAATGGTCCTTTACCCTGAAGCAGATCAGCAAAGGCTAAGATAGCAAGATTAAAAGTGTTGCTGCCGAAAGCATTACCAACTGCAATATCTGGTGCCCCTACAATAGCCGAACTAATGCTGGTCACCAGTTCCGGCAGTGAAGTTGCCATTGCAATTAAAATACCGCCAATAAAAGCCTGACCCAGGCCGCTTTTATCAGCAATGATATCACCAAAACGAGATAGATAAGTACCTGAAATAATAATAAATAATGCCATTAAAATAAATTCTAACCAGAGCTGTGTCAATTAAATCCCCCTCACTTTTAAAAACGGATACTGATAAAATGTTTCTAATCATTTAACTCTGGATAATTATATGGAAACATTTTACAAGTACCCGGTGCTTAATAAAACTTAATAAAAAAAGAGGAGAAATCCCAAAAAGGGAAACTCCCCTTAATATATTTATTTAACTAAAATTACCAGGCCTGACCATCACTACCTAAAATCTTAATCTTTTCTTTAACTTTTTCAGCAATTGCTTCTCTACCAGGTCCACAGTACTTACGTGGATCATATAATTCTGGCTTTTCAGCAAATACTTCTTTAATTTTAGCAGTAAATGACTGCTGGAAATCAGTATTAACATTAACTTTGTTAACACCAAGGCTGACTGCTTTTTCTAAATCTGCAGCAGAAATACCAGAAGCTCCATGTAATACAACAGGCATATCAATTAAGCCTTTGATAGTTTTAAGTCTTTCAAAATCTAATTCTGGCTCACCTTCGTAGACACCGTGAGCAGTACCGATTGCTATTGCAAGAGCATCTACTCCTGTAGCCTCGATAAATTCTTTAGCCTGATCTGGATTAGTGTACATTGCATCCTTTTCTTCAACTGTGTGGTCATCTTCTGTACCACCAATTGTTCCTAATTCTGCTTCTACACTGACACCAACATTATGGGCAGCTTCTACTACTTTTTTGGTCAGAGCAATATTATCTTGAAAAGGTTTTTTAGAAGCATCAATCATTACAGAAGAAAATCCTGCTCTGATACACTTCATAATACTTTCAAAGTCACTACCGTGGTCAAGATGTAAAGCAACAGGGATATCAGTATTCTTTGTTGCAGCTTCTACCATCTGAATTACATAATCCATACCGATATAGCGAATTGCACCCTCACTAGCCTGCAGGATAACAGGAGAGTTTAATTCTTCTGCTCCCATCATAATTCCCTGCAGGAATTCCATGTTGTTGATGTTAAATCCACCTACTGCGTAAGTTCTCTTGTGTGCGTCCTGTAAAATATCTGCCATTGGTACTAAGTTCATAATTAATATCCTCCTTATTAAATATTAATCCAGGGTCTTTTAAAAATTATTTGGTTTTCCCTGAATAGAATGCAGCTGCACGCTGTTTAGCTGTCGAAGATTTTTTAAATCTTCTTTATCAACAGCTTCTATATTTAAACGCGAGCCGCAGTTGTTACAAATTAGTTGAATTTTATCAGAAAATAGTTCTATATTTATATCATCACTGCCGCATTCACAGCTTAGAGCTCCCTCAGCAGCAATGTCATGAATAATGTCAAGCGCCTGCAGCATAATCTCAGGGTTTTTGAAATCATCGAAACCGAGTTCTGCCGCCATCAACTCCAGATCCTGCTTTTCCTTTTTTATTTCATCATTAACCAGAACTGGGGGTCCAAAAAATCCAGGGTTCAGACCCGTATCCCTGCAGGAAAGAGGTTGTAGATAATTTGAATGCCAGAAATCCTGGGCAGAAAATATCTCTTTATGTGCCTTATCACAGTGCAGACAGAAATAATTGATCTGCACCTGAGAATTTTCTTTTCTCAGCAGGGCAGCCTTTTCCGCTCCACAGCTGCAGCTTAACTGCTTTAGTTCTCCCACCGGCAGCTCAAAGATATTTACCTTTTCCTTTTCCAGACGACCACAGGCAGGACAGCTTAAAGCAATTGTTGTTGAAAGATTGATTAACATTATATATCCCGGCCTGTAAACTTGAGGCCAGGTCTTCACCTCCTTAACCTAATTATTCTTCATTGATTGTGAAAATCCTTTTTTGAATCTCAAAAATTAGGTTAAGGCTCAGAATACTGCTAATTATCCTCTTTAACAATTCGCTTAATTTCTTTAATTCGAACTCTGTGTTCTTCAGTTTTAAAACATTCAGCAAATGCTTCACTTTCATATTCATAACCGGCTTTAGAAGCTTCCAAATATTTTTTATTTACAGCTTTTTTGATCATTTTTACAGCCTGAGTTGAGCGCTCTGTGATTTCCAACGCTAGTTCTCTGGCCTCAGAAAGCAGACTGCGGGGAGTAACAACTTTATTAATCAAACCCAGCTCATAGGCTAAAGCTGCATCAATAATATCACCTGTATATAATAATTCTTTTGCCTCTGCCTCACCGATCAGACGCGGCAGCCTCTGGGTTCCGCCAAAAGCAGGAATAATCCCAAGTTTAACTTCCGGCTGACCAAAACGGGAGCGGGTTGAAGCAAGCCGAATATCACAGGCCAAGCTGATCTCCATTCCACCACCAAGGGCATAACCATCGATTGCTGCTATGACAACCGGGTCAGCTTCCTCGATTAAACTGCAGAGCTGCTGTCCTTTTTGGGAAAGCTTCTTTGCCTGCTCAAAGTTCAAGTTTTCCAAATAATCAATATCTCCACCGACTGAAAAAGCTCTGCTGCCTTCTGAAGTTAAAATTACAGCTGCTGCTTCCTCAGCTGCAAAAAGTTCTTCCAGCGTCTTTTGTAGCTGGTCTAAAAGTTCTTCATTATAAGCATTTAAAACTTCCGGCCGGTTAATACTGACAGTTGCTACCGGAGAATCAAAGTCACATTTGACTAAATCCCCTGCCATGTTTTTTCCCCCTCATTACTTACTCTTCTTTGTAATCAAGTGCTGCTTTAATAAAGCTGACAAATAAAGGATGTGGTCTATTTGGACGTGATTTAAATTCCGGGTGGAACTGCACCCCTACAAACCAGGGATGATCGGGTATTTCAACTATCTCGACCAATCTTTCATCAGGTGACAATCCACTTAAAATCATACCCGCTTCTTCAATCTTTTCCCGGTAGTGATTGTTGAACTCATAGCGGTGGCGGTGGCGCTCATAAATAACCTCTTCCTGATAGGCATTACGACTGATGCTCTCTTTTTCCAATTTACAGGGATAGAGGCCTAAACGCATGGTGCCGCCCATATCTTCTACATCGTGCTGATCAGGCATTAGAGCAATTACCGGCTCTTTTTCCTCTTCGTCAAATTCACTGCTGTTTGCATCTTTCAGATTGAGCTCATTGCGGGCATACTCAATTACCGCACACTGCATTCCGAGACAGATTCCAAAATAAGGAACCTTGTTTTTGCGGGCATATTCTACTGCCTTCAGCTTACCTTCGATGCCGCGGTCTCCAAAACCACCTGGAACTAAAATCCCATCGAGATCGGCAAGTTCCTTTTCCGCCTCAGCCAGAGTTTCTAAATCCTCAGCATAAACATATTCTATCTCAACTTTACAGTTGTTGGCAATTCCTGCATGAGTAAATGATTCTGCTATACTTATGTAGGCATCAGGCAGCTCGACATATTTACCAACTATTCCAATTTTAACTTTGTGGTCCCGATCTTTAATCTTATCAACCAGGTCAATCCAGTTTTTAAGATCTGCTTTTTTAACCCGATCAGTTAATTTTAATTTGTTGATTACATTTTCAGCCATTCCCTCTTTTTCCAGCATCAGAGGAACTTCATAAATATGTTCTGCATCAACAAGCTGAATAACATCCTCTTTTTCCACGTTACCAAAAAGAGAAATTTTATCCTTAACTTCCTGAGTCAGCTCTCGCTCAGAACGGCAGACAACTATATCCGGCTGAATACCGATACTGCGCATTTCCTTAATACTGTGCTGGGTGGGCTTGGTTTTCAACTCACCGGCTGCCTTCAGATAAGGAACCAGGGTACAGTGTAAATAGAGAATATTATCCCGGCCCAGATCATTTTTCAGCTGTCTAATTGCTTCCAAAAAGGGCAGACTCTCAATATCACCAACTGTTCCTCCAATCTCTGTCAGAACCACATCAGCATTGGTTTCTCTCCCAACTCTGGTTACCCGGTCTTTAATCTCATCTGTAATATGCGGAATTACCTGGACTGTTGCTCCCAGATAATCTCCCCGGCGTTCTTTTTGAATCACCGAGCCGTAAATTTTACCGGTGGTTACATTGTTGCTCTGACTTAAATTGGTGTCAATAAAACGCTCATAATGGCCTAAATCCAGATCAGTTTCGGCACCATCATCAGTCACAAAAACCTCACCGTGCTGATAGGGGCTCATTGTACCTGGATCATAATTAATATAAGGATCGAATTTCTGAATGCTGATTTTAAGACCTCTGCTTTTAAGCAGGCGGCCCAGGGAAGCTGCAGTTATCCCTTTACCAAGAGCAGAAACCACTCCTCCGGTTACGAAAATATACTTGGTCATTTTTGCTATCTCCTCCACTTTTAATCTTGAATTTAATTTAAGTATTTATGTAAGAAGAAGATTTACCATAAATATTTTAGCAAATCTCCCTTATTTTAAAACTCTACTAGTTATTTTCCTAAACTGACAGATTTATAGCTACATCTGCTCCGGTGCACTAATTCCAAGCAGGGTTAAAACATTTTTGAGAACCTGACGGGCAGCATTTACCAGATAAAGTCTTGCCTGAGCCAGTTCCTTACTGTCAGTATTTACCCGACAGTTATTATAGAATGAATGGAAAGCAGTTGCAAGGTCATAGGCATAAGTTGTCAGGTGATGAGGCTGTCTTGATTCAGCAATCATTTTTATCTCTTCCGGTAATTTTGCCAGCATTTTCATCAGCTCAAGCTCTGCCTCATGTGTCAGTAAGTCTAAGTTTTCCGCATCTGCTTTAAGCTCAGCATTATCTAAAATACTGTGAATTCTGGCATGGGCATACTGCACATAATAAACCGGGTTATTGCTGGATTCTTCTTTGGCCAGCTCCAGGTCAAAGTCAAGGTGGCTGTCAGTGCTCCGCATCACATAGTAGTAGCGGGCTGCGTCTGTACCAACTTCCTGATTTACCTCTTTCATAGTCACAAAACTGCCTGCTCTTTTGGACATCGGCACCTTCTTACCATTACGAAGCAGAGTCACCATC
>NZ_QBLR01000085.1:0-13408 GCF_003070835.1 Halanaerobium sp.
GAAAAACTAATTCAACTATTTGAAGAAAGATATTAATTTATTTACACAAAATACTTGACGTTACCCTATTGGCTATTTCTGTTAGATTATCATAATAAGCCATGTAATGTAATTTTTTCTTTTCCTTTTTCAGCTGGTTAATTTTTAAGCTTATTTCCTGCTGGTAAACAAAAATTAAATACAGAATTATTAGGACTGTTAAATAAGCAATTAAAGCCGGTAAAAATGAGATAGAACTGCCAACGATCATTAATGTCAGTACTGAAAAGATTGAGAACACATTCAGTATTAAAGCTGAAACAAAGCCTTTTAGAGCATATTTGATTGTCAGGGAAAGCAGTAAAATAATCTGCAGCTGAACAATTATTCCTCTAATTGTTGCCGATGAAAATTTTAGACTGCTTAAATTTGCTGAATTACTGAGTATCAAAAAAACTGCAGAAAAAATATAGAAAATGTTAAATGAAATTAGAATTTTATTGTTTATATAATCACTAATTTTAATTTTCTTAATTTCATCCTTTAAAAAATTATTCAAAGATTGTGTTGTCATCATTTGACCTGCCTTCAGTATTAGTATTAGTTAATTAATAGTATACCTAATTTTATGCTTTAAATCAATTAAAAACAACCTTAATTTAAGAGGTAAATTAAAGCGATTGAAAAAATCCTCCTCAGAAAATCTAAAAATTTACTGAAGAGGATTTATAATTAGAGATTTTTTTAATGGTATTTTTATTCAAGTTCCTGAAAAAGGTTAACCATTTCAATCAGAGAAACAGCAGCATCATAGCCTTTATTCCCGGACTTTGTCCCAGCTCTAGAAATAGCCTGTTCTATTGTATCTGTTGTCAGAACCCCGAAAATAACCGGCTTTTCAGTATCCAGACCTGCTTTAGCAACCCCTTTTGAAACCTCTGCTGATACATAATCAAAATGAGGAGTTTCTCCTCTAATAACTGCACCCAGGGCAATTACACCGTCATATTCTTCTTTAACTGCCAGTTTCTTTGCAGTCAGCGGAATCTCAAATGCTCCCGGCACCCAGACAACATCAATATCTGTCTCATCCATTCCATGTCTTTTTAAGGCATCAACTGCACCTTCCAGTAATTTACCGGAAATAAATTCATTAAAACGCCCAACTACAATTGCTGTCTTCATTCCCTGTGCATTCAGTTTTCCTTCGATTGTCTTCATTTTTATCATTCTCCTTTTTGTGAATAATTTATTTTGTACCCGGTTCAAATAAGTTTTATAGATCGAGCAGGTGGCCCATTTTATCTTTTTTAACTTTGAGGTAAAACTCATTTTCCTGATTTGGGTCAATTTCGATTGGAACTCTTTCAGTCACCCTGAGGCCGTAACCTTCGAGTCCGACAATTTTGGTTGGATTATTTGTCAGCAGGCGGATTGTTGTCAGTCCAATTTCTGAAAGAATCTGAGCTCCAATTCCATAATCTCTTAAATCAGGATCAAAACCGAGAGCCACATTGGCTTCCACGGTGTCCATTCCCTGATCCTGCAGCTGGTAGGCCTTAATTTTGTTGACAAGCCCTATACCGCGGCCTTCCTGCCGCATATAGAGTACAACTCCTCGGCCCTCATCTTCAATTTGCTGCAGCGCTGCTGCCAGCTGCTCACCACAGTCACATCTTTTGGAGCCAAAAATATCTCCAGTAATACACTGGGAGTGAACCCGAACCAGTACATCTTCTTTATTTTCTACATCACCTTTGATAATTGCAATGTGCTCTTTATCATCAACTTTAGTTGTAAAAACCTTAATTTTAAAATCACCGAAATCAGACGGCAGTTCTGCTTCTGCTGCCAGCTCAATCAGCTTATCCTTTTCTTTTCTGTACTTGATTAAATCTTCAATTGAAATTAATTTCAAATCATGTTTTTCTGCAAATTCTTTCAGATAAGGTAGGCGCCCCATTTCCCCATCTTCTTTAATTATCTCACAGATAACTCCTGCAGGCTTTAAACCAGCCAGTCTGGCTAAATCAACAGCGGCCTCTGTATGACCGGCTCTTCTTAAAACTCCACCTTTTTTAGCAACCAGCGGAAATACATGGCCGGGGCGCATAAAATCACCGGCTTTGGAATTAGGATCGACCAGTTTTTGAATGGTAAGTGCCCTCTCCTGGGCAGAGATACCGGTTGTAACCTCTTTATGGTCAACAGAAACTGTAAAAGCTGTTCCGTGAGTTTCTGTGTTTTCATCAACCATTAACGGTAAATCAAGGCCTGAAATTGCCTCACTTTCCATTGGTGTACAGACCAGCCCTCTTGCCTCCTTGATCATAAAATTAATGGCCTCTTTATCTACTTTTTCAGCAGCCATTAAAAGATCACCTTCATTTTCTCGATCTTCATCATCAACAACTACTACCATTTTTCCTGCTTTAATATCTTCTACTGCAGCTTCTATTTTATCCATTTAAATTCTCCTTTCGGACAAATACTTACTTTAACTTTTCAAAAAAATATTTTTAAATATTTTGGTTATACAAAACCATTTTCAGCTAAAAACTCTTTCGACATCTCTGTCTCAGCTCTCGCTTGACTGGTCTTATTCCCGAGCATCTTATAAACATATTTGCCCAGCATATCAGTCTCAATATTAACCAAATCTCCAGCAGCAAGTTCGGAAAGATTTGTTTCTGCCCAGCTTTCTGGAATCAGTGAAATCTTTAAAATACCGTCTGTAATTCCCATCACTGTCAGGCTGACTCCATTTAAGGCAACCGAGCCTTTGTGAACAATAAATTTTTCTGTCTCCTGATCAACTTCCAGTTCTATAATTTTAGCATTATTTTCACTTTTAATTGACCTAACAGGTGCTGTGCTGTCAACATGTCCGGTGACAAAATGACCGCCAATAAAGTCATCTGGCCGCAGAGACTGCTCTAAATTAACAACTGATCCCCGCTCTAAATCACCTAAGTTGGTAGCTTTTAAAGTCTCAGGCATCACATCCGCCCTAAAATAATCACTGCCAAAATCAACTACTGTCAGACAGACCCCATTGACTGCGATGCTGTCTCCTTTTTTTACTTCATTTAGAACTTTCTCAGCCTTAATTTCCAGCTGATATTTGCTGCTGCCTTTAAATTTGCGCAAAAATTTCCCTTTTTCCTGTATTATACCGGTAAACAATAAATTCACCTCCCAGTTCAGTCCACAGTTCAGTGGCATATTTATAAACTAAACTCAGCTTTGAGTATTTTTCCTTTCTCCAATTAATAGAATATTATCTCCCAGATTTTTCTGTTCAGTAATTTTTAGTTCAACTGCAGCTGACATCATTTTGGGACCGCTGCCGCAGAAAGAAGCTATACCGTCACTGCCTCCATAAATTTTAGGAGCAATAAAATAATAAAATTTATCGACCAGATCTTCCTGCAGAAATGTATGACTTAATCTCGCTCCTCCTTCAACCAGGAGACTGCTTATTTTACGCTGATGCAGGCTTTTTAAAATTTCTCTGAGCTGAAAATAACCATCATTTTCAGCTTTAAAACTCAGAAGCTGAACCTGCTCTTTTTCCATTAATTTTTTCTTTTTGGCGTGGATTGCTGCCGCCCTGGCAGGAGGAAAATCATCGGCACAGATAATCAGAGTTTCGGCCTCTGACTGCTGATTGATAATTTTAGCATCCAGCGGAATATCAAGCAGAGGATCCAGAATAATTCTTAAAGGATCGATTCCACTTTCAGCTTCCAGTCTGGCAGTTAGCGAGGGATCATCAGCCAGCACTGTACCAATCCCAACCATAATTGCATCAACCCGGTGTCTTAATTTATGACCTTCCAGTCTGGCTCTGGAGTTGGTAATCCATTTAGAATCGCCAGTGCTGGTGGCTATATATCCATCCAGGGTCTGAGCCTTTTTTAAATAGACAAAGGGATATTCACTCTGAATATATTTCAAAAAGCTTTCATTTAAAACTTCAGCTTTTTCCTGAAAAAGTCCGACTTCAACTTCTATCCCCGCTTCTTTCAGCATTTCAATTCCTCTGCCAGCAACCTCAGGGTTCGGATCAACCATAGCAATCACTGCTCTTTTAATCCCGGAATCAATAACTTTTTGAGCACAGGGTGGAGTTTTGCCATAATGACTGCAGGGTTCAAGTGTAACATAAATATCAGCACCGCGGGCAGCTTCTCCTGCAGCCTCGAGTGCGAAGACTTCTGCATGAGGCCCTCCATACTGCTGGTGATAACCCTCACCAATAATTTCTCCGTCTTTAACCACAACCGCTCCCACCATAGGATTTGGGGAAGTACTTCCTGCACCTCTGCGGGCAAGATTTAAAGCCCGGGCCATATACTTTTGATCATCAATTGAAAAATTCTGCATCTTATACCTCCAGTACTTCTGAGATTATCACTCTTTATTTGATAGTTTTTCTTTCCCAGATATTCAAAAATATTTTTAAAATCTTTTATAGTATTAAAATAGAAAAAGCCCCTCCATCACTGGAAGGACTTTAATAGTCATTTTTTATTTAAATCTATCAACAGCTAAAAAATTCACTTATTCTGCCATAAATATACAAAATAAATTAGATTAATAAATTTAAAATCTAACTCCCTTCCAGACTTTACTGTCGGTTCTGCATTTCATCAGATCAATCCAAAATGGACTTGTGGACTATTACCACCGGTAGGGAATTTCACCCATCCTCGTTAGTTATATTCAATTTTCTAGTTATATTTTAGCATTTTAAGCTTGAATTGTAAAGTTAAATTTTACTCAAAGTTTAAATTATCCAGTCTTCCCCAGAGCTCCAGCTGATAATATCCCTCTTCATCCTGCTCAAAATTATCACCATTTAGAAGTTGAGCAAATAAAAGGAGCTGTTCTACAGACTGATTTTTAGCTTTAAATTTAAGTAGTGAGCTGCTGATATAAGGTACCTCTTCACTATAATTGAATTCTGCATTCAGCCGGGCATCAATTAAGTTTGAAATTAAATCTAATTCGCTTCTGCCCTTCGGATGGTTAAACTGCTGCAGATAATTTAAAGAATCAATATTGAGTTCAAATTCACCATTTTGAGCTAAAATACCGAAACTGCTCTGATTTACTTCCTGACTTAAATTTTCTTTCAGGACAAGCTGAAAATCACTTAGATCGAAATTAAGATCAAATTTCTGAATTTGGTAATTCTTTTTTTCCGAATCTAAATACATCGCAAAATCAGAATCGAGATTTAATTCGGCAAAGGAAAATTGATTAAACAGCTCATTTCCAGAGAGATTTATTAACTCACCATTTAGAGCAAGTTGATAATTACTCTGCAGCTCTTTTAAAATCAGTTTTTGATTTTGGCGGCTGTAAAGAACAATTTCTGCCAGTGCTGTTTCCATTTCTTCTGCCATTTCTTCAGGCTCAGATTCTGTTTTAGAAGTCTCTGCTGCTTCCACTTCTGCTTCTGTTCTCTCCTCCAGCACAGTCTCAAAATCAAGTTGATAATCAATAAATTCATTTTTTAAAGCAAAATTATTTACAGTTAATTTCTGATTCTGGCTCTGATAATCAGCGTTAAAAGCGAAGTCTCTAAAAGTAGAAATTCGCTCCCAGTTAGCTTTAGTAATTCCATAACTTCGATAAAAGGGATAATCATAAATTACTTCTTCACTTGCAATATTTAAGCGATGATTATTTTTAATCAGCTGCAGTGGTTCCTTAACAGACTGAGAATTGATCTCCCCCTGATAGCTGAGGCTGCTGTTATAAAAGTCAAAATGATTATTCTGCTGCAGATCATAAAAACTAAATTTGTCTATTTCTGCTGTAATGTCTTTTTTAGCTAAAAATTTTCCATCTTTAAGGTAATTGAAAATCTGCTGCCAGCTGAATTCTATTTCTGCCCCGTTAAGTTCAATACTCTGATCACTGTTATTTTGGAAACTCAGAGTATTAAGCTCCACCCTTCTTAAAAGTGGGTTAGAATTAATATTTAAATAACGCAGCTGATAGTTATTTTCTGCTGCAATTTCTTTAAGATCATTTTCTAAATCTCCGGCCAGTTTGCGGCCCAAAAAATAATTCAGTGAAAATACTGCTGCCGCAATTAAGAGCATTAATAAGAGATAAATTGAGGCCTTTTTGAGAAATTTTTTCATAATTTGCCCCTTTCTTTTATTTTTATGAAAATTCTATTAATATTATAACATAAAGTCAAGTAAATAAAAATCTCCTCAGCCATAAACTTCAGGTTGAGGAGAATTAACTTTATTCACTTAAAAAGCTGTTCATTACTTCCTGCATATAATTAATTGTATTGTTTAAGCGTTCTTTTTCGTTTTCAGGAAGCTCAATATTTAAGTCGCCAGTACTCTTTTTATAGGAAATTTTTTCGAACTTAATTTCTTCTTCCGGGCCAGCAGGAACTCTAATGTAGAGCTGATCTTTATAAATTATCTGGGGTATCTCATGCAGAAAAAGCAGTGGATTTTCAAGATCTTTTAAAAGAGAAACTCCTAAAAATTCTTCCGGTTTTTCCGGATAACCCATTAGATCTAAAATTGTAGGAGCAATATCTGTATGACTGCCGCTTTTAGCAATAACTTCTGGCTCAATATCCTGATGATAAATAAAAAGTGGAATATGCTCGGGTTCTTTTATATTTCTGTGATTTGCAAAATTATCTCCTGACCTGTATTCTTCTTTATTTATATCAGCAACATGGTCAGAATAAATTACAAATAGTGTATCCTCCATAAGAGAACTTTCTTTAATTTTTTCGAAAAACATTTCCAGTGAATTGTCAACAAAATACATGGAATTAAAATAATCCCTGACGATTGGAGTTTCAATTTCTGCAAATTCCTCAACTTCATATTCTTCAGGGTAAAAATTAAAGGGAGTATGGCTGCTGACAGTAATAAAAATTGAGAAAAATGGTTCTTCTGCAGTTTTAAGATATTCAACTGACTGGTCAAAGAGGTCATAATCATTGATTCCCAGATAGGTATCCTCGCCGACTATTCCCTCTTCAACTGAAAAATCTTCCCGGCTGTAAAAACGGTCAAATCCCATTTCTAAATAACCTTTGTCCCGATAGAAAAAGCCTTCTTTATTGCCGTGAAAAGCATAGGTGTTATAATTGTCCTGCCTTAAAACATTGACTATTGTATTAAATTCCCGCATATCATTACTTCTAAAAGCATAATTTCGGTTGATTGGATAAAGTGAAGTCAGAAAAGAAAATTCAGCATCAAAGCTGCCATTAATGTGGTGAGCGTAAATATCAGAAAAATATTTAGATTTATCTTTGAGCTGATTTAAAAAGGGTGTCACTTCTCTGCCATTATACTGATAATCTATTAATTTTGCATCCATTGATTCCAGCTGGATTACAATAACATTTTTAATGTTTTTAATGTTTTCTTCAGCACTCAACTCTTTTTCTGTTTCCACCTTACTTAAGTCAACCTCTAAATCCTCGGCGGTATTTTCTTTGGCCCGCTCTCTTTTATTTCTAAGCTGCTGGTATTCCGCCAGATAAAGCGGTAAGATCCCGTAAACATTGACAAAAGCTGGAGTGCTGTGGTTAAAAAGTTCCATAAAATTATCAGCGGGAAATAAACTGTAGCTGTAGAGCAGCTGACTAAAAAATAAAATTATTATGATCAGTACTAAAATAAAATTATTTTTGAGCAGACTTTTGCGGCTGAACTGGGAATTTTTTAATTTTGGTGTTTCTGGCTTAGCTTTATAAGTTAAATAGATTAGAATTGGGATGTCAAAAACTAACAGAAGATCAAGCCACCAGTTGATAAGCTGCCTGGTGAGAACTCTAAAGGGGCGAATTCCCTGACCCATTATCATATCAGTCAGGCTGAGATAATTACCAAAATAGCGGTTATAATATAAATTAGCGATAAAAAATAAGAAAAAAAGCAGATAAATAACCAGGGTGAAAATTTTTCTTTTTTTATTTCTCAAAACTATACCGTAAAGTAATGTAAAGGCCAGAACTACAATTACATTTTTTAAAAGCAGAATGCTTAAGGAAGGTACGTTAAATATATACCAGTTAAAATAATTATATTTTATTAAAAATCCAATTAAAAGCAGAGTAAAAAAGAATTTATCCCGCTTTCTCAACTGCAGACTGCTGAACATTTTTAATCCCCCCCTCAAGCAAAAAACTTTCCCTGATATTTAACTATTACAGAGAAAGTTTTGAGAATAATTATCATCTAATTATATCTTAAACCATTTAGGGATATTTATCAATAAATTATTTTTGAAATTTCTGTGAAAAATTAAAGAGAAGTTTATTTGAGCATCCCCTTATAAATGCTTTCCTCACTACCTTCAATTATCTGAGCAGAACAGGTCTTTTTATAATACTCTACAGGGCCAGCGCCTCCAATTACAGCATAGGGGTAGCCGTCCTCCCGCAGCGCTTTTAGAGACTTTAGTAAAAGTGAAGTTCCAATCCCCTTTTTACGGGCCTTTTCTCCCACCCCGGTCGGTCCAAAAAAACCTTTAGCAGTCGTATCATAACAGGCAAAACCTAAGAGTTCTCCCTCTTTAACTGCGATAAATATTTTAGCGGGGCTGGCAGCCACTGCCACATCCGCCTCAGAAACCCAAACTTCGGAAAAATTATCACGGATCCAGTTTAAAATATAATTTTTTTCTGGTGGAATGGCTCTTCTAATTTGAACATCCTCATCTTTTAAAGAATGAAGTGGCTTTTCTAAAACCTCTAAATCATATAATTTCACTAGCATATCTGGCATTTAAATTGTCCTCCTAATTATTTTTTATTATCTTTTCTTAAGATCATTTCCT
Source organism: Halanaerobium sp. (assembly GCF_003070835.1). NCBI lineage: Bacteria > Bacillati > Bacillota > Clostridia > Halanaerobiales > Halanaerobiaceae > Halanaerobium > Halanaerobium sp. Next base: position 8,824 of record NZ_QBLR01000085.1, read on the forward strand.
TCAGGCTGCCTCCTGCCGAAACCATCGGGAATACATTTTCCTCTTCTTCAATCATAAAGTTAAGAATATAGGTTGAATCTGCTTTAATAGCATTTTCTAAAGCAGATCTGATATCTTTACGCTCGGTAATTGTCTCACCCTTAATTCCATAGCCCTTTGCTACCTGAATAAAATCGGGTATAATTTCAGGACAATTCTCATTCGGTTCGGAACATTTAGGAGGACAGTCTGCCTGACGGCGGAGACAGGTTGCAGAATACCTTTTATCATAAAATAATTCCTGCCACTGACGCACCATTCCCAGGTACTGATTGTTAAAGAGAATAATCTTAACTGCTACCTTATTTTTGGCTGCAGTTGCCAGTTCCTGGATATTCATCTGAAAACTGCCGTCTCCAACCAGGGCAAAAACTTCCCGCTCAGGATTAGCCAGTTTGGCTCCAATTGCCGCCGGAAATCCATAACCCATGGTTCCCAGTCCACCAGAACTAATAAAGGTTCTGGGTTTGGAATATTTGTAGTACTGAGCAGCCCACATCTGGTGCTGTCCTACTCCAGCTGTGATTACAGCATCTCCTTCAGTCAGCTGATATAAAGTTTCAATGATCTCTGAGGGAAGTAATTTATCGGCCTTTTCTGGATCAGCCTGCTGATCTAGCTGCTTCCATTCTTCAATTTCCTTAAGCCAGGCAGGCCTTTTGACCTCTTTGATTCTCGGCAGAAGCTCTTCTAAAGCCAGCTTAACATCTGCCGTAATTGGCACCTTAGTTTTGACAATTTTAGCAATTTCTGCCGGGTCAATGTCAATATGGATAACATCTGCATTAACAGCAAAATCTTCTAACTTACCGGTTACCCGGTCATCAAAGCGGGCACCGAGGGCTATAATCAGGTCAGAATTTGAGATTGTCAGATTGGCCTCTGTTGTCCCGTGCATCCCGAGCATTCCCAGGGAAAGGTAAGAGTTTTCATCAAAAATACCGATCCCATTTAGAGTTGTAGTTACAGGGATTTCGGCTTTCTCAGCCAGCTTTTTAATCTCCTGATAGGCACCGGAAATAATTGTGCCACCTCCGGCATAAATTACCGGTTTTTTGGCCTGATTAATCAAATCAGCTGCTCTTTTTAACTGCAGTTTATTGGCTCTATAAGTCGGGCTGTAGCCGGGAAGATCAACCTGATCTGGATAATGAAATTCAGCCTCAGCTTTTAAAATATTTGAAGGTATATCAACTAAAACCGGTCCCGGACGACCTGTAGAAGCAATATGAAAAGCTTCTTTGATTATCCTGGATAGATCATCTACCTCATTGACAATATAATTGTTTTTAGTAATCGGCATTGTAATTCCTTTGATATCAGCTTCCTGAAAACCATCAGTACCAATCATTGTATTTGGAACCTGGCCGGTAAAAGCTACCAGAGGAACTGAATCCATATTGGCAGTTGCCAGGGCAGTAACCATATTGGCAGCACCCGGACCGGAAGTTGCAATACAGACTCCAGTCTTTCCGCTGGAGCGGGCATAACCATCTGCTGCATGGACTCCTCCCTGCTCATGGTGGGGCATAATATGTCTGATTTTTGAGTCATAAAGTTTATCATAAATATCAATTACCTTGGCGCCAATATAACCAAATACAGTATCTACTCCTTCTGCTTCCAGTGACTTTACAAAAATTTCTGCTCCTGTTATCTTCTTATTTTGCTTACTACTCATCCTACTCACTCCTCTTTAAAATAAAAATAATAAATTTAAGCAATAATCTCTAAAATTAACTTTAAAAATTAAAAAAACCCTCATCTCAACTAATAGCTAAACTATTAATCGGGACGAGAGTTCTCTCACGCGGTACCACCCAACTTGCTGTCTCAACAGCCACTTAAAGCACTGAATTAATAAATCTCAATACCTCTGCACTAGATAACGGATGCACTTCCAATCAGGAAACCGGCAGCTCCTACTCTGTTCAAAGCTGCAGTTCAAGGGCTACAAAAATAATTTTTTAGATATCGGTTCTCAGCTATCCCGATTCTCTGTAATCCCTGGAAATTACTTTCCTCCCTCTCACAACTTTTATCTTATTTATTTTGTATATTATACATTAATGTTAGAAAATTGTCAAGAATCAGTCGCCAGAATATTATATCTGTATACAGGTATTTAAAAATTGTTCATTTACTTAAATTTTAGTTAAGAATCCTGCTGCAGCAGCTCTGACGACTATTTTTTTGCTCTTTTTTGCTCTATTGACGAAATTAGAAAAAGGAATTATACTGAAATCAACAAATAAAAAATGAAAATTATTAGGAGAGTGATTATGATGTCCAAGTACAGCAAAGAAGATATTTTGAAAATGGCAGAAGAAAAAAATGTTAAGTTTATCAGAATGCAGTTTACTGATATTCTGGGAATAGTAAAAAATGTTGCAATCACAGCCAAGCAGCTGGAGGATGCCCTGGATAATAAAATTATGTTTGATGGATCTTCCATTGATGGGTTTACCAGAATTCAGGAGTCAGATATGTATTTAAGGCCTGACTATGATACCTTTACTATTTTTCCCTGGCGTCCGGAAGAAGGTGGAGCGGTTGCCCGTTTAATCTGTGATGTTTATACTCCAGACGGCAAGCCTTTCTCAGGTGGACCCCGTAATGTTTTAAAAGAAGCGTTAAAAGAGGCTGAAGAAATGGGCTATGATATGAATGTTGGACCTGAGCCTGAATTTTTCTTATTTCAGTTAGATGAAAATGGTGATGCAACTACAAAGACTCACGATGATGGCGGTTATTTTGATTTAGGACCAATTGATAAAGGAATCAATGCCCGCCGCAGTATTGTTTTAGCTCTAGAAGAAATGGGTTTTGAAGTTGAAGCTTCCCATCACGAAGTAGCTCCCGGTCAGCATGAAATTGATTTTAAATATGCTCCCGCTTTAAAAACAGCAGACAATATCGCAACCTTTAAATTTGTCACTAAGGCAATAGCTCACGAGCACGGACTGCATGCAACCTTTATGCCCAAGCCTATTTTTGGTGAAAACGGTTCTGGAATGCATGTTCACCAGTCTTTATTTAAGGATGGAGAAAATGCATTTTATGATGAAAATGACCGTTTAGGTTTGAGTAAAACCGGTTATCATTATATTGGCGGTTTATTAAAACATGCTAAGGCAATGGCTGCAATTACCAACCCTTCTATCAACTCCTATAAGCGTCTGGTTCCAGGTTATGAGGCTCCAGTCTATCTTTCCTGGTCAAGTGCTAATAGAAGTGCTTTAATCAGAATACCCGCAGCACGTGGTAATGGAACCAGAGTTGAATTGAGAAATCCTGATCCAACTGCCAACCCTTATCTGGCAATTGCTGTTATGTTAAAAGCAGGTCTTGATGGAATCAAAAATGAAATTGAGCCTCCAAAAGAAGTTTTAGAAAACATTTATGAAATGTCCTTAGAGCGCAAAAATGAACTTGGTATTGAAAGTCTGCCCGGAAATATTAATGACGCTGTAAACTTATTGTTAGAAGATGAGGTTATAAAAAGCGCTTTAGGTGAGCATGTAATGGAACATTTTGTGGCAGCTAAAAAAGTAGAATGGGATGAATACAGAACTCAGGTCAGCCAGTGGGAACTGGATAGTTATCTAACCAAATTTTAATAAAGTTTATTTCTGTAAGCTTGTTTCTGAATAAATTTGTTTATTAAAAAAGTAAAGTAAAATAAGATAATCTATTGGAGTAATAAAATTTCTACTTTTTGAGAAATGAGAAGCTAGAAGAACTGACTCCCCTATAATTAATGGCCTCCCAGTTGAATATTTACTGGGAGGTTAATGCTTTTATTATCTTAAACTCAAGCTATTAGGGAAAAAATATTAAAATTGAGGTGTTAAAATTGTTAGATAGGAACTATCAAGAAATTGAAAATAAATTGGTGGAATGGATTAGAAAAAAAGTTAAAACAGCAGGTTTAAAAGGTGCTGTAGTCGGTCTCTCGGGAGGAATTGATTCTTCAGTTACCTCTCTTCTCTGCCAGAAGGCTTTTCCCAATAATACGCTGGGCTTAATTATGCCCTGTCAGAGCAGTCCTGAGGACCGGGTTGATGCAGTTAAACATGCTGAAAAATTTGGTATTAACTATCAGGAAATTGATCTCAGCCTGACCTATCAGCAGCTTTTGAAAACAGCTGCAGCCAGTGATCCCAAACTTAACTTAGAAAAGGTAATTAATAGAGAAAATTTGTCTGCTGCTGACCGTAAGACTAAGCTTGCCCTGGCCAATATTAAGCCCAAATTAAGAATGACTCTGCTCTATTTTTATGCAAATCTAAATAATTATCTGGTTGTTGGTACAGATAATCGCAGCGAGCTCAAACTCGGTTATTTTACTAAATATGGTGATGGGGGAATCGATATTGCTCCTCTGGGAAACCTGGTTAAACTGGAAGTCAGAGGGCTGGCCAGAAAAATGGGGATTGACCGGAAAATAATTACCAAAGCACCTTCTGCCGGTCTCTGGGATGGTCAGAGTGATGAAGATGAACTTGGTTTAAGCTACAGAGAGCTTGATTATTACCTGGTAGAT
>NZ_QBLR01000500.1:0-1087 GCF_003070835.1 Halanaerobium sp.
TCTCAATCAAACTTATACCGGCCATGATCCCCGTTTAAATATTGGACCTAAAGGATTTACAGGAGAAAAATATGGTGGCTTAACTTACTGGGATACAGAAGCTTACTGTCTTCCCTTCTATCTCTCCACACATAGTGAAGATGTTTCGCGAAATCTCTTATTATATAGATATAATCACTTAGAAAAAGCAGTTGAAAATGCTGATAAATTAGGTTTAGAGGGTGCTCTCTACCCAATGGTGACAATCAATGGAGAGGAATGCCACAATGAATGGGAAATAACCTTTGAGGAAATTCACCGTAATGGAGCCATAGCTCATGCTATTAAAGATTATGTTGATTATACAGGTGATGAAAAATATATTAAGGAATATGGAATCGCAGTTTTAGCACAAATTTCACGATTTTGGGCTGACAGAGCTCATTTTAATCCCCGCAAAGATAAGTACATGATTCTGGGAGTAACAGGGCCAAATGAATATGAAAATAATGTAAACAACAACTGGTATACTAATCGAATAGCAGTCTGGACACTAAATTATACACTTGAAAATTTAAAAAAGATCAAAGAAAATGATCCTGCTAAATATGAAGAATGGATTTCTGAACTTGAACTTGAAGATTCTGAGCTTGAATTATGGCAGGATATGACCGAAAAAATGTATTATCCTTATCTTGAAGAATTTGATGTTTACGCTCAGCAGGATGGCTATCTTGACAAAGAGCAGAAATTAGTTTCAGACCTGGAGGAAGAAGATATTCCGCTGCATAAAAACTGGTCCTGGGATAAAATTTTACGCTCACCTTATATTAAACAGGCAGATGTTCTGCAGGGAATCTACTACTTTAAAGATGATTTTGATCGTGACAGTATTGCCCGCCACTATGATTTTTATGAGCCGCGTACTGTCCATGAGTCTTCACTTTCTCCCTGTATTTATTCGATTCTGGCAGCTGATCTCGAGCGAGAAGAAAAAGCATATCAGCTCTATTTAAGAACTGCCCGCCTCGATCTTGATAACTACAATACTGATACAGATGATGGTCTGCATATTACAAGCATGGCCGGAACCTGGATGTCAATTGTT
>NZ_QBLR01000086.1:0-13352 GCF_003070835.1 Halanaerobium sp.
TGATGTAATTAATAAAGATTATATTAGAACAGCAAGGGCTAAAGGTCTAAAAGAAAAAAAAGTAATCTATAAACATGCTGTTCGCAATGCAATTAATCCAATGATAACAATCTTTGGTTTTCAGCTCAGCTCTCTTTTTAGTGGAGCAGCTTTGACAGAGATCGTAACAGGTTGGCCGGGTTTAGGAAGAATGATGCTGACTGCAGTCAGATCTAAAGATTTATATTTAGCGATGGCCGGAATGATGATGGGGAGTTTAATGCTGATTATTGGTAATTTAGCTGCAGATATTCTGCTGGCATTAAATGATCCCAGGATAAAATATCATTGACCTAAAATACTTAAAATCAATTCTGATTTGTATTGATCTAAATTTAATAAATACTAAGCTACCGGAGTGTTAATATGCAGCATAAATTAAAATTAGATGATCAAATAAAAGTAAATAGTACTAAAACTCTCTGGCAGAAAAAATTAGCGAGATTATTAAAAAATAAATTTGCCCTGACCGCTGCCGTGATTATCTTTCTACTTTATTTTTTAGCAATTTTTGCGCCTTTTTTTGCTCCCTACAGTTCAACAAAAAACTTTAAAAACAAGTTCTTTCATCCACCAACTAAAATTCATTTCACTGATGAAAATGGATTAACTTCACCCTATATTTATGGAACCAAAGTTAAAGAAGGGTGGGCTGAATATGAAGTAAATAAAGAAAAGAAATATCCAATTAAATTCTGGAAGCAAGGTGAGAGCTATCAGCTTTTAGGTGTTTTTAAAAGTAATATTCATTTATTTGGGGTCGAGGCTGATCAACCTATTTTTATTTTAGGCAGTGACAATTACGGCCGGGATTTATTTACCAGAATCTTATATGGTGGACGAGTTTCATTATTTATCGGTTTTATTGCCATTTTTATTACTACTTTTATTGGTTTAATCATGGGCGGAATTTCAGGTTATTACGGAGGTTTTATTGATTCAGTTATTATGAGAGCTGTAGAAGTGATAATGTCTATCCCAAGTTTTTATCTACTCTTAGCACTGGCTGCTGTACTACCGCTTGACCTTTCTTCTGCTTTTAGATTCTTTTTAATCGTTTCTATTTTAGCTTTTCAGGGTTGGGCAGGTATGGCAAGGGTAATTAGGGGTATGGTTTTATCTGTTAAAAGTGAAGATTATATTGCAGCAGCTAAAGCAGTAGGCGCTGATGATAAAAGAATCATCTTAAAACATATTCTTCCATCTACAGCAACTTACGTAATAATTAGGGCAACTGTTGCTATTCCGGGCTATATTATTATGGAAAGTGGATTAAGCTTTATTGGCCTCGGAATCCAGGAGCCTTCTGCCAGCTGGGGTAATATGCTCAGCGCAGCTCAGAATATAACTAAGATCTCAGATTTTCCCTGGCTTTTATTACCCGGTTTATTCATTTTCATTACTGTTTTAAGCTATAATATCTTAGGTGATGGCCTCAGAGATGCACTTGATCCGAAATATTAATATTAATATTTAAACTAAAATCCCCTTCAGCTTCAGATCAATTTTAATCTAATCTGAATTATATGAAGGGGATTTATATTTGAAAATTATTCTATTTTAATTTAGCAGCTGCCTCTGCAGTACCTAATTGAGGGCTGGTTAAAAATTTACCCTGTATTTCTGCTGGCAGCACTTTTACTGCTCTGGCCATTGAAGCTTGAGCCAGCACAACAATATCAACTTCTGCTGCCAATTCTTTTAATTTTTTGGCAAGAAGTCTATCATGCTGATCTTCATTTCCTGCCATTAATTCTTGATAGGCAGAATCAGCTAATACAGTTTTAATTTCTACCTCTTTCTTTGCTGCAGCAGCTTTTTTCTGAATAAGCTCAATACTTGGTTTGAGCGTAGTCTCTAATGTCGCTGCTACTCCAATTTTCTTAGAATTTTCCACTGCTTTTTCGGCCATTGCAGAATCTATTCGCATTACCGGAATTTCATAATTTTTATTTTCACTATCAAAAATCTCTCCAATCGATGAGCAGGCACTCATAATTAAATCTGCTCCCTGCTCAGACGCAGTCTGAATATAGTATTTAACTCTCTCTTCTACTAGCCTAATATCCGCCTCATTATTAATTAATTCCGGTAAAATTGAATCATCTACTATATTGATAATCTCAATTTCTGAATCCTTCTCTTTAATCAGTTTATTTAAAGAATCTACTGTTACGGGTGTAGTATGGATTAAAGCAATTTTAGCCAAGATTTATCAGCTCCTAGTTTAAATTTTTAATCATAAAATTTAATATTTTGCTAATAATTCTTTGACAGCTTCTGATTTATTAAAACCAGTAATTAACTTTTCTGGTACATTATCAAGTCCAGAAGTTGCTGCCATTATTGCAGCAATTACCATTGCTCTGGCTGAAGTGTCTCCACCTGCCATAATGTTAAGCGTTAAGGCCTCAAGGAGATTATCAGCATTCCACAAAACATCAAGCACAATTGGAAAACCCTGTTCAGTTGAACAACCCTGACCACGGTCATCCGCATTTGCTACAATTTCATCTTTGCTTCCGATTTTGGCAAAGCTATCTGCAGTAAACTGATTTAAATCTTTATTAGCCTTTATGGCTTCTTTATAATCTTTACCTGCCAATATATTCTTAATTACAGCAAAAATAAATTTTGCTGTCTGATCAACAACTTTACTGTTATGAGTTAAATGAACTAGATCTAAAAATTCTTTTTGACTAATATCTTCTTCTAAAAACAGAGGCAGACTGCGGGCAATTCCACCTAATTCATGATTGTCAGCTCCAATCAGAGTTTCTGAACCCTTAAATTTTTCCAATGAATCTTTCATTGCATGGTCCATATACATTTCATTATTTTCAAGATACTCAACCCAGTCATCTCTAAACTGTTTCAAATCAAAGCCATTATTATCTTTAGTTGACTGCAGGAGAGCAAAAGCCTGTTCTCCATAGTGAGATAAATCTCCTGCTTTTTTGCCCTGATGAAATTTAGCCATTGGATCAGTATATCTCTTAATAATCCCTGAATAGCTATCTGCAAGTTTTTCTGTATCATAGACCCAGTGAGAACCGAATGAAAGTGCATCTGCAATAAAAACTGCTTTTATTAAATCTTTTCTTTTGTTTGGCATAATTATCCCTCCAATTAAAGTCTGATTATATTCTAATTTAATTATAATCTTTCTCTTTATAGATTTAAATTAAATCAATTACAACTAAGAGAGATATTAGATTTCCCAGCCTTTAAACAATAATTTTTTTATTCATTATTCCTCCTACTGCTCTTTATTTAAGTATATAAAAACTTTGATTTAAGAAACATGATTTCTGATTATACTTAATATTCTATCTATCTCTTAAAGCTTCAAGTTCATTAATTATTTTCTCTTTCTCTTCTGCAGAAGCTTCTTCTAATTTGGCATATAATTCAGCTTTTTTCATCTGGATAATTTCCTGGTCCAGATCCTCACCACTTTTATATTCACCTTTTTTAAATTTCTGGTACTGATTATAGCTGCCAGGAAAAACTTCTAAGTTTCCCTCCTTAAGCTGCCAGATCTCCTGAGCAATTTCTTCAATTAAATATCTATTGTGGCTGACAACTACAAAGGCACCATTGTAGTTTTTTAACGCTTTTTCAATAATTTCTCTTGATTCAATATCCAGGTGGTTTAAGGGTTCATCTAAAAGAAGTAAATTGAATTTGCCAAGTAAAAGTACAGCAAAGGCAGCTCTAACTCTCTCACCAATGCTGAGGTCCTTAATTTTTTTGAAAACATCTTCTCCTTCAAAGAGCATTGAACCCAGAAAAGTTCGAATGATTTCCTGATCTTTATCAGGATTTTTAAGTTTCATCTCTTCCAGTAATGTATTATCTGGATTTAAATTTTCTATTTTTTGCGAGAAGTAGCCTATTTTAAGCTGAGAACTTTTAAGCAGTTCGCCTGAATCTTTTTTTATATTTTCTAAAATAATTTTTAAAAGTACAGATTTACCGCTTCCATTTGCTCCCATCAGAGCAATTTTGCTGTCTTTTTCAATTTTGAAGTTAATGTTTTCAAATAAATTTAAATCAATAAACGACTTAGTTAGGTCTTTTGCTTCAACAATTATTTGAGAAGCAATTTCTTTACGCTCAAAATCAGGATTAATCTGACGGTGTTCGAATGGCTTTTCCTTCTGCTCAAGTTTTTCTATCTGTGATTCAAGACTTTTAACTCTTTTGGCAAAGCGTCCCTTGCGGCGGTCTGAACCTTTGGTTACATGCCAGAACGAATCTGTTCTTTTGCCTTTGCCATCAGTTTTCTGTACAAACTGCTGCTGTTTTCTTTTCCTCTGTTTTAGCCGCTTTTTTTCGGCTTGATATTCTTCATATTCTCTATACTGGCGCTGCAGCTCAATTTCTTTTTGTTTTTTGTACTCACTGTAATTACCGCTGTAAGTTTTTAACTCCTGCTGATTGAGCTCCCAAATTTCTTTGACAGTCTGATCCAAAAAATACCGGTCATGAGATATTATTAAAACAGCTCCTTCGAAATCACTAATAAATGAAGCCAGCCAGTCTCTACTTTCTAAATCAAGATGATTTGTTGGCTCATCAAGAATTAAGAGATCAACTTTCTGAGCTGCGAGCAATCTAATTAACTGAAGTTTTGTCTGCTCACCACCACTGCACTTTGCAATTTTTCGATCCAGAAAACCTACCTCAAAGCCAAACTTCTTCATCAACTTAAGGAATTCACCATAATCATATGTCTTCTCTGTCAGAAATTCTTCTACTGTCTGTTCTTCTGAGTAATTATAATACTGCGGTAGATAGCCAATATTTGTTTTTTTATTAACTTCACCACTGAAGTCTATGTCTCTGCCTAAGAGAACATTAATCATTGTTGTTTTACCAGTTCCATTACGGCCAATTAAAGCAATTCTGTCACCAGAGTAAATATTGAAATTTATATCTGAAAATAACTTGCGCGCTCCGAACCACTTTTCTAATTTTTTAGTTTCTAATAATAACAAAAAATCCCTCCTTATATAAATACCCAAACCGGTCAAGTATTAGAACATAAGAAGAGATTATAATTCTTCAGTGATCATATGTTAAATTATGGAAATATATAGCTATAATACTCTAACCAGTTTGTTGCTTAAGTTTTTAATTACTGAATGGTTAAAGTATTGATGTGCATTATTTTAAATATTTCACCTCTAATTTTTCTTTTATATTATCATGAATTCTAATTTTAAACAAGGGGATTTTTCAAAATTCAAACTTATTTAAGCGAAAACTTTTTGATCATTTTCAGCTTTTGATTCATTCCACCAATTTTTCTTGATTTTGATCTGACGAAATAACCGCTTATATATGCTAAATCTCCCATAGACCATTTATCCGCAAATTCCTTAGCTTTATTTGTGGTACCACAAATGTGATATTACCATCCCCCAGCGACACCGTCCTGTCGCATACACCTGTTTTTCTAATAATTCTCCAGCATTTTTTCTATTTCCTGATGCACTTCCACTCGCAAATCCTCGGGCTGCAGGATCTCTGCCTCTGAGCCATAACCAAGAATCCACTTTTTAATTTCTTCTCTGCTGCTGGTTTTAACCTTAAATATAATTTCATTCTCACTAATGTTTTCAATCTCCTGCTTGTCACTCCAGTGGTATTCGGGAACAAAGCGGGCTGCCCGATCACTAAATTTAACTTCTACTTTCATCTCCTCTTTACCCTGTTCAACTCCCCAGGCATTATCAAGCTCTTCTACGAGAGAAAAGTCATCAGGCAGCTCAAAAGATTCTGCTGTTAGCTTGATTTTTTTAATTCTGTCAATTCTAAATATCCTTTTTTCTTCCCTTAGATGACAATAGGCATAAAGGTAAGGTGCTCCTTTGTTGAAAAATAAATTATAAGGGTCAAGTTTTCTTTTTGTTGTTTGGTTGCTGCTCATTGAATAATAGTTAACTTTAATTTTTTTTCCTTCATTGATTGCTTTTTTTAACTTATCAAATTTCTGCTGGTGTTCTTCCAGCTCAACAAAAGGATCTGATATAATCTCATAATTTTTTATGTAGCTTCCCATACTGCTTTTTAAAAACTCTGGCAGAGAATTGTAGACTTTAGCCAGACCTGATTCCAGCTCTTTTTTCATCGGAAAACTGCGGTTTTGATATTCTTTGGCTGCTAAGAGCACTGCCTCTGTTTCTTTTTGATCTAAGTTTGGTGCTTTAAAACGAAAATTGTCCAAAATTTTATATTCCTTGAGATGATTATCATAATAGATTGGAACTCCCAGCTCCTCCATCACCTGTTTATCCCGATGAAAACTTCTCTCGGAAACCTCAAAATACTCAGCAAAATCCTTAGCTTCCCAGTGCTTATAGGGTTCATTTAAAAGCATTATTGTTTTTATAATCCTAAATATTCGATTTTTATCAGCCATTAAGCCACCTCTTTTCAAAATATTTTGTCAATTTATGTCGTAAAATTTAGCAAATATAGGAATTTACTTTAATAAATATATTCGTGATAAATCAGAACAATCCTTTAAAAATAACAAGGAAAAATAGGAAAAATTTGTGCTTCTGCTGAAATAAAAAAATCCCTACTTATAAGATTCCAATCTACTAAACTTCAAAATAAGTAAGGATAATCATAATCTAAAAATTTTAAGCTCAAAACTGTCTTAAAAATTCCAGAGCAAAATTAAAATAAAGGCTTGTTCCTGTTTTTAAACTATCTTCATTGATCTTAAATTTTGAATTGTGATGAGGATAGTTCTGCTCTTCATCTTCAAATCCGGCACCAACAAAAGCAATCACTCCAGGAACTTCTCTTAAATAATAGGCCATATCTTCACTACCTGTTGTTTTGTCCATCGCTATTAAATCTTCTGCAGCTATTATTTTTTGTGCAGCAGATCGGGCTATTTCTGCAGCTCTTTGGTCATTTATTGTAGGAGGAGTACCCTTTTGTATAGTAACCTCAGCTTCTCCTCTATATGCTTTGGCAGTTTTTTCTGCATAACGTTTAATTGCTTTAGAAGCCTGAACTCTTGTTTTTTCGCTAAAACATCTTAAAGTTCCTACAATTTCTGCTTTATCTGGAATAACATTAAATCTGCTTCCTGATTTCATTTTACCAAATGTTAAGACAACAGGATCTAAAGAATTAGTTTCTCTACTTAAAATCGCCTGTGAATCTAAGACAAATGAAGAAGCCATAACTATTGGATCAACTCCCTGATGAGGCATTGAACCATGTCCCCCTTTACCTGTGAACTCAACTATCACATAATCTCCTGAAGCCATACGCGGTCCTGCTTCAACATTGATTTTACCTGTTGGTAGATCAGCCCAGAGGTGGATTCCCATAATTCCATCAACATCGTCTAAGACTCCTTCTTCCACCATTTTAGCTGCTCCCTGTACCATTTCTTCAGCTGGTTGAAAAATTAATTTGACATTACCTGCTAGCTGATCTCTAATTTCATAAAGGGCTCTGGCAGTACCTAAAAGCATTGCTGTATGGCCGTCATGACCACAGGCATGCATAATACCTTCGTTTTTTGATTTGAATTCTAAATCAGTTTTTTCTTCTACTTTCAGAGCATCCATATCAGCCCGTAGGGCAGCTGTTTTACCAGCATTTGAACCTTTGATAACAGCAGCTACTCCTGTATCTGCATATTCCTGATAACTGATTCCCATTTTTGCTAGTTCTTCTTTTATTCTTTTAGATGTTCTTTTTTCATTCCAGCTTGTTTCAGGGTGCATATGAAATTCTCTTCTTAAATCTAGAACATATTTTTCCTGTTCTGCTAATATATTTTTGAAATCCACTGTTACTCGACCTCCCCTTTATTTAAAAAGTCTAAGGCAAATTGTGCATATAATCCAGAAACAGTTTTTAAAGCATCTTCATCTATGTTAAACTCTGGATGATGATGGGGAGCATCAGCACCTTTAGCTTTGTTTTTGGAGCCAACAAAGGCAAAGGCTGCTGGAACTTCTGCAGCAAAGAAAGAAAAATCTTCTCCACCAGTTGTTTTATCTAATTTAACTATTGAACCCTGACCTGAAAACTTTGCTGCTGCCTTATGTGCAATTGCTGAAATTTCCTGATCATTAATTAAAGGAAGAGTCATTTTATTATACTCTAATTTCGCTTCAGCCCGATAGCTGGCAGCAGTTTTTTGAGCAACCCTACCTATAATTTCTTCAAAATTCTGGTTAATTTCTCTGCTGAAACATCTAGTTGTACCTTCTAAATAAGAGTTTTCAGGTAAAACATTAGCTTTTGAACCTGAATTGAAGATATCCACACTTAAAACAGCAGGCTCCATTGGATCAAACTCTCTGCTGACAATAGTCTGTAAGTTCATAACTACAGCAGCTCCTGCCATTATGGGATCAACCCCCTGATATGGCATTGAACCATGACCACCTTTTCCTTTAACGTTAATAATAAATTGATTTACAGCAGCCATCCTGGGGCCAGCTTCTACAGAAATTTTTCCGCTTTCTAGGTCATTCCAGACATGAATACCAAAAATAGCATCCACATCTTCAACTACTCCTTCCCCAACCATAGTTTTTGCTCCAACTGCAATTTCTTCCCCAGGCTGAAAAATCAATTTAACAGTCCCAGCAAATTCTGATTTTAGATTATTTAATATTTTAGCTGCTGTTAGTAAACTGGCTGTATGACCATCATGGCCGCAGCCGTGCATTAAACCCTCATTTTCTGATTTATATTCTATCTCATTTTTTTCCTCAAGTTCTAAAGCATCCATATCCGCTCTTAAGGCAGCAATTTTACTACTTTTAGCTTTTTTAGTTCCTTTAATTTCACAGACAACACCTGTCCCTGCAGCTTTTTTTGGTTTCAAACCCAAACTTTCCAGCTCCTCTATAACTCGACTGCAGGTTCTTTCTTCTTTCATACTTGGCTCTGGATGTCTGTGAAACTCCCTTCTCATAGATACAGCATAATCAAAATATTTTTCTGCTAATTCTTTTACCCTACTCATTCAGCTTCACCAACCTTTAAAACCGTATGGTAAACAAGTTCAATTCCTTTTTGTAAATCTTTATAATCAGTCCACTCTTCTGCGGTGTGGCTTCTACCATCCTTGCTGGGAACAAAGATTAAACCAACATCGGTAATTGCTGCCATTATCATTGCGTCATGGCCGGCACCACTTATCATTTCTTTAGTATTTAAATCTAGTTTTTTAGATTCTTTCTTAAATGTATTAAAAATTTCTGCTGACAATTCAACTGGCTCAACCATTAACATCTCTTTGACCGAATAATCTACAGCATATTTCGTTTCAATATCTGCCAGTGCTTGATCAATTTCAGCTCTTACTTTTTTAATACAATTTAATTCTTTGGATCTGATATCAACAGAAAATTCTACTTCTGCTGGAACAATATTGGCTGCTCCTGGTTTGACATCAAGACTGCCCACTGTAGCAACTGTCCCTGAGCCGGCTTCAAAGGCAAAGTTTTTAATCTCAGAAATAACCTCTGCAGCTGAGGACAGGGCATCTTTGCGCATATCCATTGGAGTCGTACCTGCATGATCTGCACGCCCTTCTACTTTAACTCTAATCTGATTAATACCAACTATAAAATCTACTATCCCTACATCTTTGCCTTCATTTTCTAAAACAGGCCCCTGTTCTATATGAAGTTCAATAAAAGCTTTAAGTTTTTTGGGATCTCTTTCAGCTTCTTTAATTTTTTTAGGATCAAAACCAAAGTCCTCAAAAGCTTCAGCCATTGAAATTCCAGCTTCATCTTTAAAATCTAAAAGTTCCTGATAATCTACCTGACCGGTCATTGCCCGACTGCCAAAGACTCCGCCACCAAAACGGCCACCTTCTTCTTCAATCATTGCTATAAATTCTATGGGATGTTTGCTTTTTATATCATTCTCATCAAGCACTCTTAAAATTTCCAGTGCCATAATTACTCCTGCTGGTCCATCAAAATTACCACCATTTTTAACTGAATCAAAATGGGAACCAACCATAACAACAGGTGCATCTTTATCAGTACCTTCTCTTCTAGCAACCAGACTACCTGCAGCGTCTTCATAAATTTCTACATCTAACTTCTGCAGTTCATTTTTTAGATAATTTCTAGCAGCTCGATCCTCTTTAGTCAGAGAAAAACGTGTTAATCCTTGACCTGGTGTTGCATTAAATTGACTTAAATTTTCTATGTCATTTTTTATTCTCTCTACTTTTGTTAACATTTTATCTACTCTCTCCTCTCTTATTTTAGCTTATATTAATTATTTTGAAAATAAGTTTAAATTTATAGTAACTTAACAAAGAAACCGGCAATGATTACTGAGGCTATAGTTACTGTTGCAAATCCACCTACCAACATCTTTGGCAGCATTTCATCTACAGCATACTGATATTCTTCATCATTTCTAGTATTTGCTCTGGCAGATTCAATAGTTAAGATATAATTTGCAGGGAATCCATAAAGTGCTGTCATAGCTATCGAAATAGACATTTCCTTTGTATAACCGAAGGCTTTACCAACTAAAGCGGAAACCACTGCCATCCCTGATATACCAAGTACAATAATCCCAAATAAAGGTACTGCAATCTCTGTTAACATCTCAGGTGTAGCATCAGAAAGACCAGCAAAAATAAAAGCCATTAAAATTGTAATTAAAAAACCAAAGGATCCTGATTTAACCAGTGCTTTTTCTTCTAAAAATCCTATTTCTCTTCCAATAACTCCAAATAACATACAGACTACAAATTCATTTAGATGCAAAATCGGAGCGGCCATTACTGATAAAGCTGCTACCAGACCCAATTTAAATAAAATTACATATGTTGTTTGATATTTTTCTGGTAAGGGAGGAATTATCCTAAATTTACTTTCTTCTTTGTCAGCTTCCTCTTCCCCCGTACTTGTCATCTCAATTTCTCCACTCTTAATTTTATCTGCCAGCCTAC
Source organism: Halanaerobium sp. (assembly GCF_003070835.1). NCBI lineage: Bacteria > Bacillati > Bacillota > Clostridia > Halanaerobiales > Halanaerobiaceae > Halanaerobium > Halanaerobium sp. Next base: position 11,018 of record NZ_QBLR01000086.1, read on the forward strand.
CCGCTTCTTTTTTTAGTAGAAAAGATGTTATAGGGTAGCCAAAAAAGCCCTGAATAACATACATTGCTGTTGCTAAAACAGCTATCGAAGTTAGGCCCCTTTCGGCGGCTGCTGTTGACATCAAAATAGAAGCTACTACTCCTCCAGTTAATGGTGGGGTTGCTGCTACAACATTTTCCCAGCCAAATAGAAGATTACCAATGGTCATTGTTAAAGTTATAATTCCTATTATACCAGCAAGAGCTATTACCAATGTTTTCCACTGTGCTAAAAGCTCTTTTAAGCTCATTAAAGTTCCCATATGAGTTAAAAGCAAATACATTGATAAATAAACAACTGGAGTCGCAAAAGAACTCTGAGCTACTATGTCACCCGGCAAAATTGTCCAAAAACCAATTATAAATAATACTGCTGAAACAAAAACCGATGGTATCATTGCCTTTGTTTTCATAGATACCAACTCACCAACTGCCAAAATCAACAAAACAATACTAAATGCTTGTGTTACACTAAAATCCATATTTTTCTCCTCCTAGACTACTAAATTCTGATTTGTTACTGATTATAACAAAGTTTATTTATTATGACAATAATTACAAGCTAAATAATCAGGATTTTCAATAATTAAAAATTAGCTAAATAACTACAAATTAATAAAGCTGCTGGCAATTGCCAGCAGCAGTTAAAAAGTTATTTGTTTTCTACAAATTGAATTTTGAGACCATTTGGGTCTAATACAAAGAAAAACTCAATTTTTGGATTCGGCGAAATAGGTCCACTCTGAATTACTATGTTCTTTTCTTCAACAAATTTCATTTTTTCGGCAAGCGAATCAACTTCAAATCCCAGAGATATATCTGCTCCAAGCTCTACTTCAGTCTGATTTTGATCATCAATCAGTTCGACAGCTGTTTGTCCATCTGCAGCTGCTAAAAATACAATTTTTGTCTCCGGGCCAGCCTCAAACCGCCTCTGAACCTCTAAACCAACAATATCTCGGTAAAATTCAACTGATTCTTTTAAGTTTTTAACTTTAATTGTGGTCCATAAAAAACTCAAATTACCAACTCCTTTTTTAATCTTAAATTTATTCATTTTCGAGCCTGGTATATAAATCCATAAATTCCTTTGCCATGTCTCTTAGTAAAATGGCTGTCATTAAATGATCCTGAGCGTGTGTCAGCATTAAACTGCTTTCTATTTTTTCTCCATTAGCTTCTTTTTTTATTAATTCTGTCTGTTTAAGATGAGCATTAATTAATTGATCATCTGCTTCTCGATAAATTTCTTCTGCCTTTTCTGCTTCATCATTTTTCGCATACTTAACAGCTTTTAAAAATTTTTTCTTTACATTTCCACTTAATGAAATAATTTCAATCAAATCATTTTGTAATTCCATCAATATCCTCCTAATAATCTATTATCCTAGAGCAATAAATACCATAATATAATGCAGTATTCCTCCTGCTAAGATAAAGAAATGAAAAATTTCATGAAAACCAAACATCGGTGTAATTTTTGGTTTTTTTATAATATAAAATACAGCTCCTGCAGTAAAAGATAAACCACCAGCAAACATCAAAATCAAATTAGCAGTTGGCATTGTCATAAACAGTTGGTGAAAAGCAAAAATACCAACCCAACCCATTAAAAGATAAACTATAGTATATAAAATTCTTGGAGTTTTAAAATACATAAACTTTAGGAAAAAACCTCCTAAGACCAATCCCCACTGAACTGCAATTATTGTCCACTTTAGCCAGCCTTCTAAATAAAGATAGGCTACTGGTGTGTAGGAACCAGCAATCATTACGAAAATTGCAAAATGATCTAGCTTGCGCCAGATGGAATTTTCATCATCTTCTTTTTTAAAAGCATGATACAAAGAACTGGCTAAGAATAAAAATGCTACTGAAGCACCATAAACTGCAGCTATAATTATTTTATCAGGACTCTCTAAAGCCCTAAATATTAACAGAACTAAACCAATTAAAGCCAGTATAAAACCAACAAAATGAGAATAAAATGAAACCTGCTCTTCTTTTCTCATCTTTAAACCTCCATTCTCTCTACTTTCACTTTTTGATACTTTTAATAATTATTACATTAGAAACAAAAGTATTCAGCTAAGCTTTTTACAATTTATAAATATAATTTAATTAACTTATAATTATCTCTGATAATATTATACCATTTATAGCTTAAAATATCATTAAAATGAACAAAATGTCCTTCGGACAATCTGTAATATAGTAAGGTTAAATTTTGTTGATAGCGGAAATTATGAAACTATAAATATTATATACAACAAACCATCAGGTATAATTTCCTAGCT
>NZ_QBLR01000501.1:0-1085 GCF_003070835.1 Halanaerobium sp.
TTGGATGATTTTTTGATTTATTTTTGCTCATAATATTTTTATCTTTCTACAAAGTTATCCACATTCCTGCAAAAGCATAGTTTCCTATATAATAAAAAACCGCCCGGAAAAAGGGCGGTGAAATTAGATTATACTCGTTTAAATTAGCATCTACCTGTAAACTTCTGCTCATACATCTTTTTATCAGCCTTATTGTAACATTTTTTAATATTTTTAACACCATGATCCTGATTCTTAGAATCTGTTGTTTCATAACCCAAGGCAGCACTCAAAGGTTCAGGCAATTCTTCTTTTTCATTAACTTCTTCTATCCTATCCAAAATTCTTTCAGTTACCTCCTCAGCTGCATTATAATTAGTGTCAGGCAGAATCACTACAAATTCATCTCCACCTATTCGGGCAACAATATCCTCTGTTCTTAAACTACTTTTTATAGCTTCCGCTGTTAGTTCAATATATCTATCGCCCATGCTGTGACCATAATTATCATTGATATCCTTCAGCCTGTTTATATCTCCAACAATAATACTAATTGGATATTTTCTAGAATTACTCAAGCGCTTAAGTTCTTCATTAAAGTATCTCCTGTTATAAAGACCTGTTAGTTCATCATGATTGGAAAGGTATTCAATTTCTGCTGCCGCCCTTTTCTCTCGGTCTATATCAATATGAACTCCTACAATCCGAATGGCATTTCCAGCTTCATCTCTTTCAGTCACTTTTCCAATATCTCTAATCCACTTCCAGCTGCCTGACTTAGTTTTTAATCGATGCTCATTATAATATTTTTCAGTTTTACCTTCTAGATGATCTTCTAAATCTTTTAAAGCCTGTTCCTTATCATCAGGATGAACTAAATTAAGCCAGGTATTAAGGTTATTCTCCAGCTCAGAAAGTTCATATCCCAGCATCTGGGCCCAGTTTTCATTAAAATGAATGTATTCTTCAGCTGCATTCCAGTCCCAAATTCCGATAGTAGCACCAGAAACAGCCAATTCAAGTCTCTCCTTAACTTCCTTTAATTCCTTTTCTCTTTCTTTACTCTCAGTAATATCATCAACCACAGCATATATTAGTCTGTCATG
>NZ_QBLR01000087.1:0-13326 GCF_003070835.1 Halanaerobium sp.
AAAATGGCAAAAGCAAAATTTGAAAGAACAAAACCACATGTTAACATAGGAACAATAGGACATGTTGACCATGGAAAAACAACACTAACAGCAGCTATCACAAATGTGTTAGCAAACTATGGTGGAGCAGAAGTAAGAGCATTTGATACAATTGATAATGCTCCAGAAGAAAAAGAAAGAGGAATCACAATTGCGACATCTCACGTAGAGTATGAAACAGAAACAAGACACTATGCTCACGTAGACTGTCCAGGACACGCTGACTATGTAAAGAACATGATTACAGGTGCAGCGCAGATGGATGGAGCAATCTTAGTAGTATCTGCAGCAGATGGACCAATGCCACAGACAAGAGAGCATATTCTCTTAGCAAGACAGGTTGGAGTACCATCAATTGTAGTATTCTTAAACAAAGCAGATATGGTAGACGACGAAGAGTTAATCGAACTTGTAGAAATGGAAGTAAGAGAACTCTTAAACGAATATGAATTCCCAGGAGACGATATTCCTGTAATAGTAGGATCAGCTTTAAAAGCTGCTGAAAATGGAGATCCTGAAGGAGAATGGGGTAAGAAGATCATTGAGCTTATGGATGCAGTAGATAGCTATATTCCAGAGCCAGAAAGAGATACAGAAAAGCCATTCTTAATGCCTGTTGAGGATGTATTCTCAATCACAGGACGTGGAACAGTAGCAACAGGAAGAATCGAAAGAGGAACTCTACATCCATCAGATGAGGTAGAGATTGTAGGAATCAAAGAAACAGAAACAACAGTAGTAACAGGAGTAGAAATGTTCCGTAAGATGTTAGACGAAGCAGTAGCGGGAGATAACATTGGAGCATTATTAAGAGGTGTAAAAAGAGAAGACATCGAAAGAGGTCAGGTACTGGCAAAGCCAGGAAGTATTACACCACATACAAAGTTTTACGCTGAGGTATATGTATTAAGTAAAGATGAGGGTGGAAGACACACACCATTCTTTGATGGATATAGACCACAGTTCTACTTCCGTACAACAGATGTAACAGGAACAATTCAGTTACCAGAAGGAGTAGACATGGTAATGCCTGGAGATAACATTGAGATGACAGGAGAGTTAATTACTCCAATAGCTATGGAAGAAGGACTACGTTTTGCAATCCGTGAAGGTGGTCACACAGTAGGAGCTGGAGTTGTAACTGAAATTATTGAGTAAGTACAATAAATGCTTGTTACATTAAGTTATTAAAACTTAAATTTAATTCCATAGGCATGTGCAGAACTAAACTGCACATGCTTTTTTTCTAAAAAAACATTGACATTAGTCTTTAAATATGGTAAATTAATTAAGGTTAAGAATCAGAAAAAAATTAGGCAAACTCAAGAGGGAGAACAATTAAAACCTCTTAATATAAGTTTTTCAAGCAGTATCTGTTTGATTGAGGAGGTGGATTTACGGTGAGAGAAATTATTACACTTGAATGTACAGAATGCAAAAACCGCAATTATTCTACCAAAAAAAATAAGAAGAATACTCGTGATAGACTGGAATTAAAAAAATATTGTAAGTTTTGCAAGGAGCATACCCTCCATCGTGAAACAAAGTAGAATCATTAATACTTTAGCTGAGGAAGTGATTTAAAGATGGCAAAAGAGCTCGGGTTTTTTGGTAAAACAGCCAAGTTTTTTAAGTCAGTTAAATCTGAACTAAAAAAAGTGAACTGGCCAAACAAAGAAGAAATTACTTCAAATACATTAGTTGTAATTGTCACAGTAATTGCTTTGATATCATTTATTGGTTTAATAGATCTGGCACTGGCTAATATAATTACTCCATTAATTTCGTAATTGAGGAGGTGAGGATTCTTTAGAGAATCCTTAAATATGAGTGAAGAAAGTAAGTTAAATGAAGAGTTAGAAAAAGCAAGAGAAGATATTCCCTGGTATGTTGTTCATACATATTCGGGACATGAAAGAAAAGTTAAGGCAAATCTTGAAAAAAGAATAGCCAGTACAGGTATGGAAGACAGTATTTTTAGAATTCTAGTTCCAACTGAAGAAAAGATCGAAAAGAAAAAGGGGAAAGATGAAGTAGTAAAGAAAAGAATTTTTCCTGGATATATATTACTGCAGATGGATATGAATGATAAGTCCTGGTATGTTGTTAAAAACACACCCGGAGTAATTGGCTTTGTCAGTGGAGGAACAAAACCACTTCCTGTAGAAAAAGCAGAAGTCGATGCTATCTTAAGCAGCATGGGTGAAAAAGCTAAAAAAGTTTCTGTTGATTTTGAAGTTGGCGACCAGGTAACAGTAAAAGATGGTCCATTTGAAGATTTCGATGGAGTTATTAAAGAAATTCATCCTGAACAGGGTAAGGCAAAAATCCTTGTTTCGATGTTTGGACGTGAAACTCCAGTTGAATTAGAGTTTGATCAATTTGAGAAACATTAGTTTATCTTTTCAAATAGATAATTATTTTGAAGAAAGGGGTGTTTTAAATGGCTAAACAGGTAATGACAGTAATTAAATTGCAGATTCCAGGAGGACAGGCTAACCCTGCACCACCTGTAGGTCCTGCATTAGGACAGCATGGTGTTAATATTATGGAATTCTGTAAATCTTTTAATGCTAAGACTAAAGATAATCAGGGAACATTAATTCCGGTAGAAATTACAGTATATCAGGATCGTTCTTTTGATTTTATCACTAAAACTCCACCGGCTGCTGTATTATTAAAGCAGGCTGCAGGAATTGATACTGCTTCTGGAGAACCAAATGTAAATAAAGTGGCTACTGTAAGTAAAGATGCAGTACAGAAGATTGCAGAAACTAAAATGCAGGACTTAAATGCAGGTAGTTTAGAAGCTGCAATGAGCATGATTGAAGGTACAGCAAGAAGTATGGGAATTCTGGTAGAGTAAATTTACTAATTAACTCTATTAGAAAAATGAGAAATAAAATCGAGATGATTAATAGACGTAATTCAGTGGGAGGAAGATTCCGCTAATACCACAAAGGAGGAATAATAATGGCAAAAAGCAGAAGATATGCAGAAACTTTAGAAAAATACGATCGCGAAAAATTATTTGCCCCAAAAGAAGCTTTTGAATTAGTTAAAGAACTTGCAACTGCAAACTTTGACGAAACAATTGAGCTTTCAGCAAGACTGGGAGTAGATCCCAAGCACGCTGATCAGAATATTAGAGGGACTGTTGTTTTACCGGAAGGTACAGGTCAGGAAGTAACATTAGTTGTGTTTGCTAAAGGTGAAAAAGCCAAAGAAGCTGAAGAAGCTGGCGCAGATTTTGTTGGTGGCGAAGAACTGGCAGAAAAAATTGAAGGTGGCTGGTTAGATTTTGATTTAGCTATTGCTACACCTGATATGATGAGTGTTGTTGGCCGCTTGGGTAGAGTTTTAGGACCTAAAGGTTTAATGCCTAATCCTAAAGCAGGTACTGTTACTTTCGAATTAGAAAAAGCAGTAGCTGAATTTAAAGCAGGTAAGCTTGAATACCGTGTTGATAAAACTGGTATTGTCCACTTACCAATTGGTAAAGCTTCTTTTACAGAAGAAGAACTTTTAAATAACTACCACAAAATCATGGACACTCTTGCAAAAGAACGTCCAGCAGCAGCTAAAGGTAAATTCTTTAGAAGTTTAGCTATCTCACCAACAATGGGTCCTGGAGTAAAGATTGATCCAGCAGCTACAATGTCCTTTATTGGAAGATAAAAAAAGTTTGACCTGTTACGATTTTTGTGTTATATTTATTTAGACAAGAAAATAACCTTACCGAAGACAGCAGGGGCGCAATGCTTAAATTTCCTGCCGAGGGCAACTTTCTGCAAATTTAATTTTTGCATTTATACCTCCTGACTGTCTACAGGAGGTTTTTTCATTTTAGATAAGATTTATTGTTAAGCTCATATTTTGAGGGGGTGAAAATGTGGCAAGACCAGAAAAAGAAGCGGTTGTTAAAGAACTTACTGATAAATTTAGTAGTGCAAAATCACTTGTAATTACAGATTATCTGGGTTTAAATGTTGCCGAAATGACTGAATTAAGAAGCAAATTAAGAGAAGCGGGAGTAGAGTTTAAAGTTGTAAAAAATACTCTGGCTACTATTGCTGCTAATGATGTTGAAATGGAAGAAATGACAGAATACTTTTCAGGACCTACAGCGATAGCCTTTGGTGAAGATGATGCTGTGTCTCCTGCTAAAGTTTTGGTTGAATTCGCTAAAGATCATGAAGTTTTAGAGATTAAAGCTGGTCTTTTAAATGGTGAAATTATAAGTAAAGAAAAAGTGGAATCCCTGGCAGAAATTCCATCCAGAGAAGAACTTCTCGCAAAGGCTTTTGCAAGTATGAAAGCACCCCTATCTGGATTGGTCAATGTGCTGCAGGGTAATATCCGCGGCTTAGTACAGGTATTAAATCAAATTAAAGAAGAGAAAGCTTAAAAAAATTTAAGGAGGATTATTATAATGAATAAAGAAGAAATTATTAGTGCAATTGAGGAAATGAGTGTTTTAGAATTATCTGAGCTGGTTGAAGAATTAGAAGAAAAGTTTGGTGTAAGTGCAGCTGCTCCTGTAGCAGTAGCTGGTGGTGCTGGCGCAGCCGGTGGCGCAGCAGAAGAAGAAAAATCTGAGTTTGATGTTTTCTTAGCTGATGTTGGCGGTAAGAAAATTAAAGTTATCAAAGCAGTTCGTGAACTAACAGGATTAGGTCTAAAAGAAGCTAAGGCTGTTGTTGACGACGCTCCTGGTAATGTTAAAGAAGGTTTAGCTAAAGAAGATGCAGAAGAAATGAAAGAAAAATTAGAAGAAGCTGGAGCAACTGTAGAACTTAAGTAAGTCCAGTCTTAATATAGCAATTATGAGAATAGTCCTGCTGTATAGTTAATATACAGTGGGACTATTTTTTCATGAATAAATATGAGATTCTCTCTTTTATATACATAAATTTATTGTTTTTATAATTTATATAATTTATGTATTTATTGGTTAAAATTTATTTAAATTACAGAATAAGTTTTTATATTTATTATGAAGATAATAAATGCTCAAAAAAGATTGTAAATGGGAGAATTTCATACAAAAATCTCTTGACAAGAGATTTTTCCTGTGCTATCATTATTAGATGTCTATAAGGTAATAAGAAAATGATTATTATGGGATAGTTTCAGCTAATTATTAGAATTTCCTGGGGGTGCAATGATGTCAACGGCAAGGGAAAGACGAAGTTTTAGTAAAATTGATGACGCGATGGACTTGCCAGATCTGATTTATACACAATTAAACTCTTATCAGTGGTTTTTAGAAGAGGGATTGCATGAGGTTTTTAATGAAATCTCTCCAATTGAAGACTTTTCTGAAAATCTGGTACTAGAATTTGTAGATTATTATTTAGAAGATCCCGAATATACAGTAGAAGAATGTCGGGATAGAGACGATACTTATTCGGCTTCTTTGCAGGTTAAGGTTCGTTTAATTAACAAGGAGACCGGTGAGGTAAAAGAACAGGAAGTATTTATGGGTGATTTTCCACTAATGACTGATAAGGCAACATTTATTATTAATGGTGCCGAAAGAGTTGTGGTAAATCAGCTGGTTAGATCATCTGGTGTTTATTTTAGTGATGAAAGAACAAAAGATGGGCGCCGTTTAATTACGGGAAGTATTATTCCTAATCGAGGTGCCTGGATAGAATTTGAATATGATAAAAAGAGAATTATTTCTGTACGGGTTGATAGAACAAGGAAACTTCCATCAACTGTTTTGCTGCGCGCACTTGGTTTTGGAACAGACGCAGAAATCACTGATGAATTTGGAGATTCTGAAGTGCTGCATGATACTTTAGAAAGAGATAATACTGAATCCAAAGAAGAAGCCTTGATTGAATTATATAAGCGTTTACGTCCAGGAGAGCCGCCAACAGTAGAAAGTGCTACTAATCTTTTAGACTCACTGTTTTTTGATCATAAAAGATATGATATGGCAGCGGTTGGACGTTACAAATTAAATAAAAAGTTAGAATTAGATGTAGATAAAGATCGCAAATATCTTCATATTGATGATATTGCTGCAACTGTAAAATATATGATTAAACTGATTTATAATGATCCAGAAGCATATATCGATGATATTGACCATCTTGGTAACCGCCGCTTGAAAACTGTTGGTGAACTGCTTCAGAATCAGTTTAGAATTGGTCTTTCCAGAATGGAAAGAGTAGTTAGAGAGAGAATGACTATCCAGGATGTTGATGTAGTTACTCCTCAGGCTCTGATTAACACCAGACCTGTAGTAGCATCTATTCAGGAATTCTTTGGTAGTTCTCAGCTTTCTCAGTTTATGGACCAGACTAATCCAATGTCAGAGCTAACTCATAAGAGAAGGTTATCTGCACTTGGACCTGGTGGTTTAAGTAGAGAAAGAGCTGGATTTGATGTGCGTGATGTTCACCACTCTCATTATGGGCGTATCTGTCCGATTGAGACACCTGAGGGGCCAAACATTGGTCTGATTGGTACAATGGGAACTTACGCTAAAACAAATGAATTTGGATTTATAATGACTCCTTACCGCAGAGTTGTTGATAGTCGAGTTACTGACGAAATTGATTACTTAACTGCTGATGAGGAAGATAAACATATAATTGCACAGGCAAATGCAGAAATTGATGAAGAAGGTAATTTCACCAATGAATTTGTTATTGCCCGTAAGCGAGGAGATATTTTAGAGGTTCATCCAGAAGACTTAGATTATATGGATGTTTCTACCAAACAGATGGTAGGGGTATCTGCAGCGATGATTCCTTTCTTAGAAAATGATGATGCTAACCGCGCTCTAATGGGAGCCAACATGCAGCGTCAGGCAGTTCCGCTGATGATAACTGATGCACCGATGGTTGCTACAGGTATGGAATATAAGGCTGCTAAGGATTCAGGGGCAGTTATTGTAGCTGAAAAAGGTGGAGAGGTTGTTAGTGTAACTTCTAATAAAATAATGATTAAAAATGAAGAAGGTTTAATTGACAGCTATAAATTAATGAAATATAAGAGATCTAATCAGGGAAGCTGTATGAATCAGAAGCCAATAGTTGCGAAAGGTGATCAGATTGAGTCAGGAGATATTATTGCCGATGGTGCGTCAACTGAAAAAGGTGAGATGGCACTTGGCCGCAACTCATTAATTGCTTTTATGCCCTGGGAAGGATATAACTATGAGGATGCTATTTTAATTAGTGAAAATCTAGTTAAAGAAGATGCATTTACTACTATTCATATAGAAGAACATGAAGCAGAGGCCAGAGATACAAAACTTGGTCCTGAAGAAATAACTCGTGATATTCCGAATGTAGGTGAAAACGCTCTTAAAAACTTAGATGAGCGAGGAATAATTAGAGTTGGAGCCGAGGTTGAAGAGGGAGATATTCTGGTTGGTAAGGTGACTCCTAAAGGAGAAACTGAATTATCAGCAGAGGAAAGACTTCTGAGAGCTATCTTTGGTGAAAAAGCACGTGAAGTTAGAGATACTTCTTTAAAGGTGCCGCATGGTGAAGAAGGTATAGTTGTGGATGTCAAAGTCTTTTCTCGAGAACAAGGAGATGACTTAAAACCTGGAGTTAATCGTCTAGTTAGAGTTTATGTTGCAACTAAAAGAAAGATTTCAGTAGGGGATAAACTTGCTGGCCGTCACGGTAACAAAGGTGTTATTTCGAGAATCTTACCGGAAGAAGATATGCCGTTCCTACCAAATGGTGAACCGGTAGAAGTTGTGTTAAACCCACTTGGTGTACCGTCTCGAATGAACATTGGGCAGGTATTAGAAACTCATCTTGGTATGGCAGCCAGAGCGCTGGGGATTTATACTGAAACTCCAGTCTTTAATGGTGCCTTAGAGGAAGAAGTTGAGGATATACTGGAAGAAGCCGGTCTTGCAAGAGATGGTAAAACAGTTCTTTATGATGGAAGAACTGGAGAAAGATTTGAAGAAAGAGTAACAGTTGGAGTTATGTACATTCTTAAACTCCACCACTTAGTTGATGATAAATTACATGCTCGTTCAACAGGACCTTATTCTCTTGTTACACAGCAGCCGCTGGGAGGTAAAGCTCAATTTGGTGGCCAGCGTTTTGGTGAGATGGAAGTTTGGGCACTTGAGGCTTATGGTGCTGCTTACACCTTGCAGGAAATGCTGACAGTTAAATCTGATGATGTAGTAGGAAGAGTTAAAGCCTATGAGGCCATTGTTAAGGGTGAAAACGTACCTGATCCTGGTATTCCAGAATCATTTAAAGTATTGATTAAAGAGATGCAGAGCCTTGGGCTTGATGCTCGAATCTTTACTTCTGATGAAGAGGAACTGCAGGTTGCTGAAAATGAAGATGAAATGATGGAAACTGCACAAAAACTTGGATTAGATACAGACTTAAAATTAAGTCGTGATAATGATGATGAAGACGAATAATTCCACTATAGAAAGGGGAGAGACCCTTGTTAAATGTGAATAATTTCGATTCAATGAGGATCGGAGTTGCTTCTGCAGAGCAGATACGTGAATGGTCCCGCGGAGAGGTTAAAAAACCAGAGACAATTAATTACAGAACTTTAAAGCCTGAAAAAGATGGCTTATTCTGTGAAAAAATCTTTGGGCCAACCAAGGATTATGAATGTCACTGTGGTAAGTATAAGCGGGTCCGTTATAAAGGTGTTGTGTGTGACCGCTGTGGAGTAGAGGTAACCAGATCCAAAGTGAGAAGAGAAAGAATGGGGCACATCGAACTGGCTGCACCATGCACACACATTTGGTATTTCAAAGGTATCCCCAGTCGTCTGGGTTTAATAATGGATATGTCACCAAGAGCTTTAGAAAAGGTAATTTATTTTGTTCATTACATTGTAACTGATCCTGGTGACACACCATTAAGCGAAAAACAGCTGCTGCCAGAAAGTGAGTACCGTGAAGCCAAGTCTAAATACGGCAACACTTTTAAAGCTGCTATGGGAGCAGAGGCTATTCAGGAACTACTGGGAAGAATTGATGTTGAAGCTGAAGTAAAAGAACTTAAAAAAGAAGTAAAAGAAGCAAGTGGGCAGCGCCGTAAAAGAGCTGTTCGCAGGCTGGAAGTAATGGATGGTCTATTAGATTCTGGTTTAAATCCTGCTAATTTAGTCCTAAATGCAATTCCAGTTATTCCACCAGACTTAAGACCAATGGTTCAGCTGGATGGTGGACGTTTTGCTACTTCTGACTTGAATGACTTATACAGAAGAGTAATCAATCGAAACAATAGATTAAAAAGACTGCTGGATCTTGGAGCACCTGAAATCATTATTCGGAATGAGAAAAGAATGCTGCAGGAATCAGTTGATGCTTTAATTGATAACGGACGTCGCGGAAGACCTGTTACAGGTGCTGGAAATAGACCACTTAAGTCTTTAAGTGATATGCTTAAGGGTAAACAGGGACGTTTCCGTCAGAACCTCTTAGGTAAGCGTGTTGACTATTCAGGTCGTTCAGTTATCGTTGTTGGACCTGATCTTAAGATGCATCAGTGTGGTTTGCCCAAGAAGATGGCTTTAGAGCTGTTTAAACCTTTTGTAATGAGAGGTTTAGTTGAAGAGGGGCATGCCCACAACATTAAAAATGCTAAGAGAATGGTAGAAGATGTTGATGAGGCAGTTTGGGGGATTTTAGAAGAAGCAATTAAAGATCATCCTGTACTTCTAAACCGTGCTCCTACACTGCACAGACTCGGGATTCAGGCTTTTGAGCCAGTACTGGTTGAAGGTAAAGCAATTAAGCTGCACCCACTCGTCTGTCCTGCTTACAATGCGGACTTTGATGGTGACCAGATGGCTGTTCACTTACCTTTATCTGTAGAAGCTCAGGCTGAATCAAGACTGCTGATGTTAGCTACAACTAATATCTTAAATCCATCTGATGGTGGACCAATCACCATTCCTACTCAGGATATGGTTCTTGGTGTCTTCTATTTAACAACAATTAAAGAAGAAAGAAAGGGAGCAGGTAAGATATTTGCCAATGCTGATGAAGCTATTAAAGCTTATGACACAGATCGTGTTCATCTGCAGGCTCCTGTAAAAGTAAGACTTAACGGAGAAATTATTGATACTTCTATTGGTAGAGTTATCTTTAACGAGGCTTTACCTGAAGAAGTTGAGTTTGTAAATGAGAGAATTGGTAAAAGTGATCTGGGAGACTTAATTACTGACCTTTATGAAGAAGTTGGTAATGATAAAACTGCTGAGACTTTAGATAATATTAAGGCTATGGGTTATGATTTTGCTACTCGTTCCGGTATTTCTATTGCAGTTAGTGATGCAGAGATCCCGCCATCCAAACCAGAAATTGTTTCTAAAGCGGAAGATGAGGTTCATCAGATTGAAAACCACTACCGCCGCGGAGCTATTACTGAGGATGAAAGGTATCATAAAGTTGTTGATATCTGGAACCAGGCAAAAGATGATGTTACAGATGCATTACTTGAAAACCTTGACGAAAGCAATAATATTTACATTATGGCTATCTCCGGTGCTCGTGGTAATACATCTCAGATTTCTCAGCTTGCTGGTATGCGTGGTTTGATGGCTGATCCATCAGGACGGATTATTGATGTTCCGATTCGATCCAGTTTCCGTGAAGGCCTGGATGTATTAGAATATTTCCTATCCACCCACGGAGCTCGTAAAGGACTTGCTGATACAGCCTTAAGAACTGCTGACTCTGGTTATCTAACCAGAAGGCTGGTTGATGTTTCACAGGATGTTATTGTTAGAGAAGATGACTGTGGAACTGAAGAAGGTATTTATGTTGAAGCAATTGGTCCCAAGGGCAAAAATGCAGTTGAGCCTTTATCAGAACGCTGTATTGGTCGTTATACTGCAGAAGAGATTGCAGATCCAGAAAGTGGAGAGGTAATTGTTGAAAACAATACCTTAATTGATAGAAAGAAAATGAATGAAATTGAAGCAGCAGGTATTGATAAAGTAAAAATTAGAACCAATTTAACCTGTGAAGCTCAGCACGGTGTCTGTCGTAAATGTTACGGACGCAACCTGGCAACAGGAAAGCAGGTTGATATTGGAGAATCTATTGGTATTATTGCTGCGCAGTCAATTGGTGAGCCTGGTACTCAGTTAACAATGCGTACCTTCCACACCGGGGGAGTTGCTGGTGATGATATCACCCAGGGTCTGCCTAGAGTAGAAGAGCTTTTTGAAGGTAGAACTCCAAAAGGACAGGCTATCATGACCGAAAGAGAAGGTTATGTAACCATTGTCGAAAAGAAAAACTCCAAGCGAGTTGTAGTAGAAAATGAAGATGGCAAAAAGAAAACATATAAGATTCCTTACGGATCTAAGATGATTGTTAAAGATGATGACTATGTAACAGCTGGTGATAAGCTGACAGAAGGTCCGCTTGATCCTAATGTGCTGCTGAAAGTTAAGGGCGAGAAAGCTGTGCAGAATTATCTTTTAGAAGAAGTTCAGAATGTTTACCGCTCACAGGGTGTTGAAATTAATGATAAGCATATTGAGGTAATTGTTCGCCAGATGATGAAGAAACTTAAGATTGTAAAACCTGGTGACACTGAATTGCTGCCTGGAAGTCTGGTAAACAGATATGATTTCCGTAAAGCAAATGAGGAAGTTGCAGCTGAGAATAAAGAACCCGCTGTTGCTAAACCTGAACTGCTCGGTATCACTAAGGCTTCACTGGCTACAGATTCATTCTTGTCTGCAGCTTCTTTCCAGGAAACCACCAGAGTACTGACTGAGGCTTCCTTGGATGGAAAGGTTGATCCATTATTAGGACTCAAAGAGAATGTAATAATTGGACAACTGATTCCAGCAGGTACTGGAATGAAGTATTACAGAGATATAGATGTAGTTAAGGAAGATGGAACCATGTTTGGAGATTTAACCGAGGATTTAACTGATGTCGAGTAGTTAATCTAAATCCAAATGGATAAATTAACATTAAAATAAATCAGAAGAGTTTCTCCTTTATTGTCAGGTGAATTTGGACTGGGAAAATCTATTTATTAGTTCTTAATTTACAATATCAATAAAAGGAGAAACTCTTTTTAATTTTAGCTTGACATGGAACTCTAAAGCTGTTAAAATACTTAAGTGTGCTCAACAAAGTTTGATCTGGAGGTTTGCTTAAAATGCTAAGCGAAACAAGTACTGATGAGCTGCTGGTTGGCAGCAAACAGACATTAAAAGCTATAGCAGGAAATCAGGTAAAAAAAATATTTTTAGCTAAAGATATTGACCAGCCTTTAAAAAAAGAAATACTTGAGGCTGTTAATAATAATAATATTCCTTTTGAGATTGTAGAAAGCAAAAATGAATTAGGCAGAATTTGTGGGATCGATGTTTCTGCAGCTTCTGCAGCTCTATTGAAATAATTGGAAGGAGGTGGGATTGCATGCCGACAATTAGTCAGTTGATCCGTAAAGGACGAGAAAAGACTAAAAAGAAGACTTCCGCTCCTGCTTTGGAGGGTTCTCCACAGAAGAGGGGTGTCTGTACTAGAGTATATACTGCTACACCTAAAAAGCCTAACTCAGCTTTGAGAAAGGTAGCTCGTGTTCGTTTAACCAATGGAAAAGAGGTAACAGCTTATATTCCGGGAATTGGACATAACTTACAGGAACACTCTGTTGTACTAGTAAGAGGTGGAAGAGTAAAGGATTTACCAGGTGTTAGATATCATATTGTAAGAGGAGCACTCGATACAGCTGGTGTTGAAGACAGAAAACAGGGACGTTCCAAATATGGTGTAAAAAAACCTAAGTAAAAGGAGGGATTTTAGTGCGCAAAAATAGAGCAGAAAAAAGAGATGTAGTACCAGATCCAGTATATGATAATGTTGTTGTCAGCAGAATTATTAACAAATTAATGCTGGATGGCAAAAAAGGACTGGCAGAAAAAGCATTTTACAGTGCTCTTGATATCATCTCCGAAAAAACTGGTGAAGATGGCTTAACAGTTGTAAATGAAGCACTGGAGAACATAAAACCAGCTCTTGAAGTTAAATCAAGACGTGTTGGTGGTTCTAACTATCAGGTGCCAGTAGAAGTAGATGAAGATAGAAAAAGAACTTTAGCATTACGCTGGTTAGTAACAGCAGCTAGAGGTCGTAGTGAAAGAACTATGAGAGAAAGAATTGCCGGAGAAATTACAGACGCATACAACAATACAGGCGGCGCAGTTAGAAAGAAAGAAGAAGTCCATCGTATGGCTGAAGCCAATAGAGCTTTTGCACATTATAGATGGTAATTTAGTTGCGTGATGATGTAT
>NZ_QBLR01000502.1:0-1072 GCF_003070835.1 Halanaerobium sp.
GCTTTTTATATAACGGTAACCAGTCATATGCCATTTGATTTTTATCCAGAAGAATATAGCCAGGAGGAATTTGAGGATTTAGAACCTCCGATTGTAAAAGATTATTTTAATTCAGTTTACTTTACTGATCAGTCAATAAAATATTTTTTTAAAAAACTAAATTCAATCTCCACAGATTAAAACTGTGAAGACTGATATAACAGGCTTTATCTAGCCTATATTTTTCACTGATTCTCTTTCAATTAATTTTAATTCTACATTTGAAAAGTCAGAATTTTTCTTCTCCTTTAGATTTTCCAGTAAATACTTTCCAATATTTGTGCCCAGCTGATGGATGGGTAGGGAAACCGTTGTAAGTGGTGGATAAGAGTATTTTGCTTCCGGTAGATCATCAATTCCAACCACTGAAATATCATCTGGAACCTTAATCCCCTGATTATTTAATTCCCAGATTAAACCTAAAGCCGTAGCATCATTGGCAGCAAATACAGCAGTAAACTGATCTATTTTATCTATTAATTCAAGCGCAGCTTTCCGACCACCCTCAAAACTAAAATCTCCGGCAAAAATAAGTTCATCTGGCAGCTCAAGCCCATTTTCTTTTAGCTTATCTTTTAAACCTTCTCTTCTTAAGAAACTTGTATAAAGTTTTTCCGGACCATCAACAAATGCAATCTCCCGATGTCCATTTTCCAGTAAATATTCAGTAATAGTCTCGGCTGCTTTTTTGTTGCCCAGATTTATATTATTAATTTCAAAGGGGTGAGGTGTAATTCCCAACAAAATAGTTCCCTGAGCTTTTAGCTGCTCAATCAGGGTATACATCTGCTGTTCATATTCTTTATCCATTAAAGCTCCCCCGGCTAAGACTATGGCGTCAGCTCGATTTGCTTTTAACATCTTTACAGCATGAACTTCTTTTTCCACACTGCGGCTGGTATTATAAATATTAACAATATATTCATGCCCGGAGATAAATTCTTCTATCCCCTTTACCATTTCTGCAAAATAAGAGTCACAGATATCATGGACAATTACTCCAATGATATTTGACTTATCACTTTTTAAACCC
>NZ_QBLR01000503.1:0-1071 GCF_003070835.1 Halanaerobium sp.
CGCTAGCTAGGTCTTGAAAGGAGTGGGAATTGGCTCCGCTAGTATTTAAGCTACCATTTGAAATAGTATATTCTACACCATTAACTTTAGCAGTAATGGAGTATGAAGTGCCACTAACATTTAAAGAGTAACTACCACTAGTTCCAGTAACATCTCCACTCAATGTAACCCCATTTAAATTATTTAATTCATTAAATGCTTGAGTCGATGTAAAATTCGATAAATCATCATTTTGAGCTAAATGAGCTTCTAACTCAGTTAATAAAGTTCTCATATTGGCTTTAACTACTTCTTCATTTGCTGTACCAGTTAAATCACCTAAGTTTGGGATTGCTATAGCTGCCAGAACACCTAAAATCACAATAACAATCAATAATTCAATTAAAGTAAAACCTTCATTTCCACTAAAAATATCTCTTATTTTTTTCATATCTTCTTCCTCCTATTTTTGTTTTAAAATTTAATAAAACTCTTTCAACTACAGGTCCTCTTGTTTTCAGCCCCACCTCCTCAAAATTCAACAAACATTTTTCGTATTGTTCAATTATTGCATTATAAAAAACAAATAACAATTAAGTGAGCTACATAAATTAGTTTTCGTTAAATAATACTCTGATTTAAAAACTACTGTAAATACTAAACAGTGGTAAAATAATAGAAGCAACAATTCCACCAACAATTACGGCTAAGATAATTATCATTACCGGTTCAATTAGAGAAATACTGCCCTCAATTGCATTTTCAACTTCCAGGTCATAATAATCGGAAATTTTATTTAACATATCCTCTATATTACCACTCTCTTCCCCAACTTTAAGCATCTGGACCACCATTGGTGGAAATTCTCCACTCTGACGAATTGGTTCCGAAAGTGTTGATCCCTCTCTAACTCTCATTCTGGTTTCTAATAAAATATCAGCAAAAACTTCATTATTTACAACTTCTTCAATAACAGGCAGTGCATTGATTATATTAACTCCACTTTTAATTAAAAGTGCCATAGTGCTGGCAAATCTTGCTATTACAACTTTTCTAATCAAATCTCCTATAACAGGAATTTCCAATAATAAC
>NZ_QBLR01000504.1:0-1068 GCF_003070835.1 Halanaerobium sp.
TAGAATTAGTTTAGAAGAAATGGGATGTCAGGTTGAGGAGCTAATTGATAGAGTTAAAGCTTATACCGGTATAGTTGATGAGGTAGAGCTTACAGAAGAAGAATTAATTATTTCTTATGATGATCGTCTAGTTACACCTGCTGAAATTTCAGACTTAGTTCAATAAATAACAAAAGAAAGAGGGGGGTAAAATGCGGAGCCACGAAATAGACTACGAAATTATTGGTGATGATATGCAGGTAGTAGAGGTGGAATTAGATCCCGAAGAAACTGTAGTTGCAGAGGCCGGGGCAATGAACTGGATGGATAATGGAATCTCATTTGAAACAAAAATGGGAGATGGAAGTGAGCTGAATGAATCGCTTTTAGGAAAAGTTTTTGGAGCCGGCAAGCGCGTAATTACCGGGGAATCAATATTTATGACTCACTTTACTAACACCAGTTATTCTAAAAAGAAAATTGCTTTTGCTGCACCTTATCCTGGTAAAATAGTTAGCCTAGAACTTTCAGAATTACCACATAATCAATTTACCTGCCAGAAAGATGCTTTTTTATGTGCTGCTTTAGGGACAAAAATCGACATTACTTTTAATAAAAGATTCGGTAGTGGTTTATTTGGTGGTGAAGGTTTTATACTCCAAAAATTAAGCGGAGACGGCAGGGCTTTTGTTCATGCTGGAGGAACTGTGGTCAAAAAGGAATTGAATAATGAGCTATTAAAAGTAGATACAGGCTGTCTGGTTGGGTTTACTGCGGGGATAGATTATAATATCGAAAGAGCAGGAAATCTAAAATCAATGTTCTTTGGTGGGGAAGGCCTATTTTTAGCAACACTAAAGGGGAAAGGAACTGTTTATCTGCAGAGCTTACCGTTTTCAAGACTTGCTGATAGAATTATTAAAAATGCTCCTCTGGTTTCAGGTAAACAAAAAGGGGAAGGCACTGTCTTAGGTAAGATAGGAAATATATTGGATGGAGATAATTTTTAATAAAATTGTAATCCTCTTAACTTGCAATACCTCCCTAGATATTAGATAATATATATTAATACCTATAAAAAATATAAAA
>NZ_QBLR01000088.1:0-13182 GCF_003070835.1 Halanaerobium sp.
ACCATTAATGTTAATATATGCCATTTGTATTACCCACACTAAATAGCGAAGAGCCAAATCTCTCCCCTTAATTTTTTTAAGTTATATTTTTTCTTATTATATAAGATCTTAGCTGAATATAAAAAGTTTTTAGCTAAAAGGTTAATCTCAAAGCCCGACTGGCCTTTAGAACAGGATAAGTTGTCTTAATTCATTTTGCCACTCACAGAATACGACTTAGACTCTCAAAACTGCGACTTAGCTAAAAGCTGTTTTTTAATTCTACAGGAAGTGATATTCTGTATTTAAGCAAAAAAGTAGCTTATCAGAAATAAAACTTTACTTTGGCTAACTTTTATTAATATAATTAAGATAATGTGTAATTTTTTGAAAATAATTCTAAAGCAAACAGAAAATCTGGAGGCAAATAATTATGAAAGTAAAATTGATCTGTTCTGATCCATACCAGCTTTTATTAAAAGATTTTTTGGAAGCCAGAGATTTTGAGATTTCCAAGCAGGCAGAGCTGGCACTGGTTGAAAATGGAGAGGAAATTCCTGAAAACGGAATCAGCATTGTTTTTAACCCTCAAAAAATTGAGCAGTTAATTTCATTTTTAGAAAATAAACTTTTAAATCAGGCTTCAGAAAAAGAAAAATCACTGCAGGATCATTTAATCGGTCAGCTGGATGAAAATTATGAAATTATAAATTATCAGGATATTATACTTTGTGCAGCTCAAAATAGCATTATCTATGCTCTAACCAAAGATAAAAAATATCGAGTTAAGGAAAAATTATATCAGCTGGAAGAAGAACTGGCTGTCGAAGGTTTTGTCAGAATCAACAAGTCAGAGATAGTTAATATTCTACATATAAAAGAAATTGTTCCCTGGTTTAATGGCCGCCTGCTGCTGAAATTAACTAATAAAAAGGAAGTTGAAGTTTCGCGCAGTTATGCTGGTGCTTTTAAAGACTATTTAGGTTTATAAGGAGGTAAGAATGGAAAAATTTAAAGATTACATTTATAATTTACTGCCTTCAGGCATGGTCGGGGTCGTAATTGCTTTTTTTGAAAATATATTTCTGAATCCAGACAGCAATTTAGCTGAATCAATTTTAATTTATTTTCTTTTTGGAGCTGTAATTGGAACTGTAAGTGAGCTTGCTGTATCCTGGACAATTTATAAGACCTCTTCAAAAAAATTGTCCTATTTGGCTGTTTTACTTGCAGATGGAATCTCTGTATTTTTACTTTTAATTGTTTTGGGAACTCAACAGGCTTATGGCTGGCAGGCAGTTTTAACTATTATTTTGATTACCGAAATTCTGGCATTATCTATAGCATTTTTTAACAATAAAAAATATCAAATTTTTAATCAAAGTTTAGAATCTAAAAAAGAAAACTTAAAAGGGAGAGAGTAAATTGAAAAAAATCTTAAAACGCGTTTTAATTATTGTGCCTTTAATTTTAATTGCTTTAGTCTCATTTATTGTTTTAAGCAGTTATTTTGAACACAAAGAGCTGATTGCTGAAGAAAAAGAAAAATATCCTGCCCCCGGCAAAATGGTAGAAGTAGATGGAACAGAGCTTCATGTCTATTCTGAAGGCCAGGGAGATCAAACTCTGGTTTTTATGTCCGGGCTGGGGACTGTTTCTCCCTACTATGACTTCAAGGTGCTTTTTGAAAAATTAGCAGCTGATTATCGAATTGTAGTAGTTGAAAGGGCTGGTTATGGCTGGAGTGAAATCAGTTCTGCTGACAGAGATCTAAAAACTGTACTTAATGAAACAAGAACAGCCTTAAAATTATCCGGAGAAAAAGCTCCCTATATTTTATTCCCTCATTCTCTAGCCGGGCTGGAAGCAATCTACTGGGCCAACCTGTATCCTGAGGAAATAGAAGCTATTATTGGTCTCGACCCTCTGGTCCCCGGGGTTATTGAAAAATCTGAAGAAGGACCATTTTTATCTCCTCTAATTACTTTTTTGACCAGGACCGGATTGGTTAGAAATCAGCCTGAAGTTTTCAACAATAATTTTGAAGCAGTTAAAAAGGAGCTTTTAACAGCAAAAGAAGCTCAAATTGCCCGAACAATATTTTATCGCCGGGTCCAGACTAAAAATATGTGGGAAGAAGTTGATATGGTGGAAAGTAACTCTCAATTAGTTTCTAAGCAAGATAAATCAGGAGTACCTTTTTCTGCTTTTATTTCCAGCCAAAATGAAAAAGATTACTGGCAGAAAAGTATAACTTCTTATGCCCGAGCAACTAATGGTCAGACTTTTATTTTAGATGGAAGCCACTATATCCACCTTGATTATCCTGAGTTAATTGCAGAAAAAAGTAAAGAAATCATTGAAAAAACAATTAAAAATTAAAGCTTTAATTTGCCGGCAGATAGATCCTAAAGAAAACTAATTTTAATCCATATCCCTTTTTTGCGATATTTTTATCTAAAAAACTGGAAATTTGAGTGCTTTACTTATATAATTATAATAACGAGAATATGAATTTTGAAATGGAGGGATAATTAGTGAAGAAAAAAATTTCTATAATCTTAATTGCGGCTCTAGTTTTAAGTGGACTATCAATCTTTTATTTTCAAAACTCGAGCCCGGCTGTAGTTCAGGCTGAGGTTGGAACAGAAACAGGTATGGAAGCTCCGGATTTCACTCTTAAGAATATGAATGATAAAGAAGTAAGTTTAAGTGATTACCGGGGGCAGAAAGTCTTTCTAAATTTCTGGGCCAGCTGGTGTCCTCCCTGTAGAGAAGAAATGCCAGATATGCAGAAGCTGCACGAAGAATATGGAGAAGAAGTGACCATTTTAGCTGTTAATATTGGTGAAAATAAATCAACAGCTGCTAATTTTATGATGCAGAACGGACTAAATTTTACGGTCCTTTTAGATACTGATAAGAGTACAGCCCAAAATTATTTGGTCAGAGGTATCCCAACCAGCTATTTTCTGAATGAAGATGGAATTATAACCAACAAAGTTGTCGGAGCAGTCAGCTATGAAAACATGCTTGAACTAAATGAAATAAAATAAAGTAATTTCAAACTGAAAAAAATCATTATAAACTCAAAAAAGCAGGCCTCGCAAAAATGAGAGCCTGCTTTTTCTAGATAAAATTATTGAAGCTATTTTTTAAATTTTAAATTTAATCTAGTTAGTTTAGTTTATCTTAATGAACTACAAAATATAGTACAAATACTATACCCAGAACATATACTAACCAGTGTACATCTTTACCTTTACCTGTAAAGAGCTTAACTATTGGATAAACAATAAATCCAAGTGCAATACCATTAGAGATTGAATATGTTAGAGGCATCGCAATCATGGCTACAAAGGCAGGCAGGATTTCTGTAAAGTCATCCCAGTCAAGCTTTGTAATATTAGTCATCATCATTGTACCTACAATAATTAAAGCAGGTGCTGTTGCTGCTCCAGGAACTATTCCAATTAATGGTTTAAAGAATAATGATAAGAAGAACAGAATAGAAACCACTACCCCAGTTAAACCTGTACGTCCACCTTCAGCTACACCAGAAGCAGACTCTACATAAGTAGTTACTGTACTTGTACCAAATAAAGCACCACCAGTAGTACCAATAGCATCAGCTAAAAGAGCTTTACTTGCTTTTGGTAAATCACCATTTTCATCTAAGTAACCAGCCTGCTGACTTACTCCAACTAAAGTTCCAGCTGTATCAAACATATCTACGAAGAGGAATGATAATAAAACTCCCATCATGCTGAAGCTCAAAGCTGACCCGATATCTAATTGGAATAATACTTCTGACCAGTCAGACATTTGCGGCATTGCAACTACACCATTGAAAGCCGGTGTTACCCCATTAATCCAACCAAAAGCTGTAGATGCCAGGATACCCCAGAGAAGAGCTCCTTTAATCCCTTTAGCATGTAAAACACCTGTAACAATCAAACCAAATAAAGCTACCAGACCAGGTCCTGTTAAAACACTTCCCATTGCAACTAATGTAGCCTGATCTGCTACGACTATTCCAGCATTCTGCAGTCCAATAAAGGCAATAAATAAACCAATACCTGTACTGATACCTGTTTTTAAAGCCATTGGAATACTATTAACAATCATTTCTCTAACAGGGGTCACACTCAAAATAATAAAAATAATACCTTCCAGGAATATAATTCCCAGTGCCGCCTGCCAGGTAACTCCCATTCCAATAACTACTGAATAAGCAAAAAATGCATTTAAGCCCATTCCAGAAGCCAGTGCAAAAGGATAATTAGTTAAAGCTGCCATCGCCAGAGTACCAAGCATTGCACCTAAAATTGTAGCAATGAATACTCCGTCAAAAGGCATTCCTGCATCACTTAAAATTGCAGGGTTAACAAAGATAATATAGGCCATTGTCATAAAGGTAGTAATCCCAGCGATAAGCTCAGTCTTCACATCAGTATTGTTTTCTTTTAACTTAAATATGTTTTCTAAAGTTCCATTATTATTACTCATTAATAAATACCCTCCTTATTTTTTTCTAGATATCTAAAAACAGAATCTAAAGTTTTCACCACCCCTCTATAAAATAGTAAAACCCGAGAAAATAGACTCCTGCTATGAGGAATCTATCTTCCCGGGTTAAAGTACCCCTTTAAGATAGCACATGTCAACCATGTCTAGATTCTGCTCTGATATTTTAAAATTATCTGGAGCAGTTCTAATCTACTTCCCTCATAGTTGTCAGTTATCGGCTGACAATAGAAACTTGTGAACCATATCATCACAATTATACGAGGCCTATTTAAATTTTATTTAAACTGATAATTATTTACATATTTTAAAGAATAATGATTTAACTTCAATTCCATCTATTATTATAGATAAACTTGAGCAGCTTGTCAATAAAGTTTTGAAGTCAGACCATAAAAATACATAAATACATTATTTTAAATAGGCTTTTAAGCTTTTAAAATTCTACTCAATTATTAACTCTACCTTTTCAAACTTACTTACATCAAATAAACCCTGGTCAGTTAATTTAAGTTCTGGAATCACAGTCAGAGCCATAAAGGAAAGGGTCATAAATGGTCCATCCCTGTTAACTCCAAGTCCATTTGCTATATCCCTCATTTTATTCAAACGATTTGCTACCTCTTTAACAGATTTAACTGCCATTAATCCTGCAACAGGAAGCGGCAGAGATTCTTCGACTTTGCCGTTAACAACAATCACCAGTCCACCCTGCATCTTTTCGATTTCTCGAACAGCAAGTTCCATATCTTTAGCTCCAACACCTGCTACAACTATATTGTGGGCATCATGGCCGATCGAAGTTGCAATCGCACCCCGTCGGAGACCAAAGTTGCGCAAAAGCCCCAGGCCAACATTGCCTGTTTTATGATGCCTTTCGACAACAGCCAGCTTAACAAGATTGTGTCCAATCAGCTCGATTGCAGGCGGCTCATCCTCGTATTCAGCTTCTGTATGATAAACTGATTCTCCTGTAACTACCTGATCTTTAATCAGTTCAATTACCCGATATTTTTTAGCAGCAGGTAGTCTAAAATCACTTTCAGAAATATCGCCAATTTTAACTGAGTTAAATATTTTTTCTTCAATTTCTTTATTCATAAAATCTTCTTTATCCAGAGAAATTTTATCATCAATAGACTTGAGCAGAGTTCCATCTTCAGCAACCAGTCTGCCGTCCTTATAAACCTTTTTGACTTCAAATTCTCGCAGATTATCAAAGACCAGTAGATCAGCTTTATAGTCGGGAGCAACTGCACCCAGTTTTTTAATTCCCAGTGCCTGAGCAGCATTGATAGTTGCCAGTTTAACAGCTCGCAGAGGTGAAAGACCATACTGAATTGCTTTTCGGACAGCAAAATCAATCTGACCCTCTTTAATTAAATCACCAGGATGCCTGTCATCAGTCGCAAACATAAAACGGGAAGAGTTGCTGCTGTTTACAGCCGGGAGCAAGCTGACTAAGTCTCGGGTTACTGAGCCCTCACGAATCATGATATACATTCCTTTAGAAACTTTTTCTCTGGCTTCCTCAGCCGTTGTTGCCTCATGATCAGCCTGAATTCCAGCCAGCAAATAGGCGTTTAAATCTTTTTCCGAAAGCCCGGGTGAATGACCATCCTTAAATAAATCTGAAGCCATTTCAATTTTATCCCAGATTCCCTTATCTCCACTAATAACCGATGGGAAATCCATTACCTCACCCAGACCAAAAATCCCCTCTTCATCGATCAGAGTTTTTAAGTCAGCGGCTGAAAGTTCTGCGCCTGAGTTTTCAAATTTTGAAGCCGGAACACAGGAAGGGAGCATTAGATTAAAATTCCAGGGCTGGGCATTACCAGCTTTGAGTAAATATCTAATCCCTGTCAGTCCTGCAACATTAGCAATCTCATGGGGATCAGCAACTATAGTCGTCGTCCCTCTGGGAATAATCACCCGGGCAAACTCATCAACATTGGTCATTGAGGATTCAAGATGAAGATGAGCGTCAATCAGACCGGGAGTTACAATTCTGCCTCCAAGATCAACCTCTTCTTTTCCTTCATAATCTCCAACTCCAATAATAATTCCATCAGCAACAGCAATATCATTTTCAATCAGTCTTTCATTAAAAACATCAACAATTGTTGCATTCTTAAAGACTTTATCTGCTTTTTCCAGACCGCGGGCCTGCCTTAATAATTCTTTTCTCAGCATAAACTCCCCCCTTTCTCTTTTCTTTTATCAGGCCAGTTTTAAAGCATCAAAATTGCAGCGGGTAACACAGAGTCCGCAGCCCGCACATTTTGCTGCCTCAATAACAATCTTATTATCATCATCAAGATAATTCGCATCATAAACACAGCTAGTAATACAGAGACGGCATCCGGTACAGTTTTCTCTAATAATCTCTGGGACTTTAGTTTTGTAATTTGCTTTTTCGGGTGCTTTCTTTTGAGCCATTCCTCTGATCTGATCTAAATTATCATAACCATGTTCTTCTAAGTACTGATCAATTTCTGCAGCAATTTTTCCATAAATTTTGGGTCCTTTTAAAATAGCGGCTGTACAGGTCTGAACTGCCTGAGCTCCAGCCATAATCATCTTAACAGCATCTTCTCCGGTAGAAATACCACCAACTGCTAGAACTGGTATCTCAACAGTTTTTACTGCCTGAAAAACAGCTCTTAAAGCCAGCGGGAATATTGCCTCTCCCGAAAGCCAGCCGTATCCATCTTCACTCCCCATCAGCGGTTTCCCACTGTCGATGTTAAAATCAAGGGTTGGACCAAAAGAGTTGATTAAAACCAGGCCATCAGCTCCTGCATCCTCAGCAGCTTTTGCAAATTTGGGGATGTCAATCTGGGGGCTTAATTTAACCATCACCGGTTTATCAGTTGCCTTTTTGGCAGCCTTAATACTCTCTACAACTGGTGAAGTATCACTGCCCAGATAATGAGTTGAAAGCTCAAAGGCATCTGCATAGGGATCTGTCTTTTGAACCAGCTCATTAATCTGATCGGCACTGTAACCAAGACCAACTATTACCGGCAGACCCAAATTTTTAATCTCAGGGTATTCATTTTTAAGCCAGTGCTCAGGTCCCATTTCTGACCAGAGCTCAGTATTCATAAAACCTCCTCTGGTCTGAGCCATATTGGGCCGCGGTACTTCAGCAGCCTCAGTCGAAATTGTTTTGGTTACTATTGCACCTGTTCCACCTTCTTTGGCTTTTTTAGCCATTTCAGCATCCTTGATTGGTGGTCCAGCTGCCGGCATTACCGGGTTTTTTAAAGTCATATCAAAAAGTTTAACACTTATATCAGCCATTTTATTCACTCTCCTGTTTGTATATTTTTAAATTTTCTAAAATCTTATTTAAGATCACTGCCCTCTGCTCCTGGTCACCCTCATTTAACTGATAAATCTCTATATCATTTCGCTGCCTGATTTTATCCAGAAATGGGTTCTCTTCAGCTTTTATAACTCCAATAACAATTTTTTCTGAAGCGAGTAGAGAAAAAACTTCTTCTTGAAATTTAGCGGCCTCTAATTCAAAGCGCCCCAGCTCATCCATAACTATCAGCTCAGCCGATTCTCTTAACAATTCAACCCCAAGATTATCAAAAACTTCAGCTTTTAGAGTAAATTTAGCTTCAGTATTTTCTCGATAGGCAAAAATTTTCGGATATCTTAATAATTTAAGTGATTTTCCTGCAGCTGCCGAAAGGCTTAAAGTCTCCGGTGCGCCATTGAAAATTTCAAAAGTTTCCTGACATCTTTTGGCCTCTGCCTGATCTTCCTTTACTTTTTCTGCAGCAGAAAACTCTGCAGGAGCCTGATTCTTTAATGCTTCTGTACCTTTTTCTTTTAACTCAGCTGCCTGCCTTAGCTCAAATAACAGCGGCTTACCATCTGCCGCATTAATTCTCGCCACTGAAAACCCAGCTGTTTTTAGATCGAGTTCCTGAAGCAGCCGGGCCAGCAGTGTTGACTTACCGACCCCTTTAGCTCCAGTAATTAAATAATTATTTGCCATTAGCTATTTTCTTCCTTCTCTTTTTCCTTCAGAGCTTTTTTAATTTTAGAAGGACTGATCGGCAGCTCAAAAAATCTGACTCCAATTGCATCATAAACTGCATTGGCCAGTGCCGGTGCTGCCGCAATTAAAGTTGGCTCTCCAACACCTTTGGCCCCAAATGGTCCTTCAGAGTCCTCTTCTTCAACCAGATAATGTTTAAATTTAGGAACATCAACACTTGTCGGCACCAGGTAGTCTGTCATGCCTGCATTTAGGGTCTTACCATTGCGGATCACCTGGTCTTCCATCATTCCCATACCAAGTCCCTGAACTGTTCCACCTTCAATCTGACCTTCAACATTTTTAGGATTAATTGCTTTCCCAAGATCAATAGCAGAATAAACATCTAAAAGATCAATAGTTCCCGTATCAGTATCAATTTCAATATCAATCACCTGAGAAAGAAATGTATAGGCTACATAAACTTTATCAGCCTGTCCGTTTTCATCCGGACTGTAAGTTACAGGAAAGAAACTTCCCTCGGCTTCCAGTTTTTCGCCTCTTTCTTTAACTCTCTCAGCCATTTCCCAGTAGCTTATATAATCATCAGGGTCATCATACATATAAATTCTGCCGTCTTCAATCGCTATCTCAGGATGGTTGCTGCGGAACTCCAGACTGCCGTAGTGGTAAAGATTGGCCAGCATATCTTCTGCTGCTTTTTTTACAGCATTACCGGTAAAATAGGTCTGTCTGGTAGCAGAAGTTGAACCCGAATTTTTCGTTTTATGGGTATCACCCTGTACCACCTCAAAGTAGTTAGGATTGATTCTTAAAATCTCAGCTGCAATCTGAATCACTGTAGTAATTACTCCCTGACCAACATCTGCAGCAGCAGTTCTGATTACTATCCGCTCGTCTTCTTTAATTTCTATTGAGGCAATTGAATGGTCAGGAAATCCCTCTCCATAACCAAAACCAAACATAATTGTTGCCATTCCTCGTCCAAATTTTTTCATTATTTTCTGCCCCCTTTCCAGTCACTGAGCTCCATCACTCTTTTAATTGTTTCTTCTGCATTTACACTGTGAGTAAGCTGCTGACCGTTAGGAGTTATTGAATCCTTTTGGTAAATATTTTTTAGTCTAAATTCTGCGGGATCTATATTTAATTTATGAGCCAGAATATCCATCTGCTGCTCATAGGCGAAAGCTCCCTGAGCAGTACCAAAACCGCGCATCGCACCGGCATAGGTGTTATTTGTATAAACAGCATGAGAAACTCCACGCAGATTAGGGCAGTTATAAGGCCCTGTAGCATGATACATCCCTTTGTGCACAACCGCTGGCCCACTGGAAGCATAGGCTCCCGTATCTCCAACAAACTTGGTCTCCCAGGCTGTTAAATAACCATCCCGGTCAACACCAGTTTTATTAATAATTGTAATTGGATGGCGCTTGGATTGGGTAATCATTGACTCTTCTCTGGTAAAACAGAGTTTAACCGGTCTACCAGTCCGCATGGCTGCTATTGCCAGGTGAATATGAACTGAAACATCCTCTTTTTTACCAAAGGCTCCTCCAATTGTTGGCTGGATTATCCTAACCTGATCCTTAGAGAGACGCAGTGACTGGGCAACATCAGCCTGAGTATCATGCAGCCACTGGGTTGCAGCCCAGATATCAACTACTCCGTGCCGCTCATCATAGAGGGCAACTCCAGCTTCATTCTGCATCGGCAGCTGATCGATAAACTGTGTCTGATAGCGATTTTCTTCTACAATGGCTGAATTTTTAAAAGCTTCATCAACATCGCCCCGATTTAAATGATGGGTAATTACTATATTTCCATCAGGGTGAATATTTGGAGCATCAGCTTCCATGGCTCGGAAGGGATCAGTAATCACTTCTAATTCTTCTACTTTAACCTGAATTAAATCTCTGGCTTTTTTTGCGGCCTCTTTAGTTTCGGCAACTATAATCGCCAGAGCATCCCCCATATAGCGCATCTTTTCTCCGGGTGCAATTAAAACCGGCTGGTCTCTAATAATAAGGCCGAACTGCCTTACATCCGGAATATCTTCAGCAACAATGATATCAACTACTCCCTGAACTTTTTTAGCTCGAGAAATATCAATATCTTTTAAAATTGCATGGGGGTGAACTGCCCTTTTGATTTTAATATGCAGCATATCATCAAAGCTGATGTCATCAGGATAAACTGCCTCTCCAGTTACTTTATCCCAGGCATCTGCTTTCAAAATATCATGCCCGACAAAACGTTTGCTCTTTTTTACTCCTTCAATTGTACAGCGAGTAGTATGTTTACAGAAATAATCTTTAATTCTCTTATTCTGATCAGTCATTACTATCACTTCCTTCAACTGCAAGTTTATCTGCTGCCAGCATTACAGCATCGATAATCTTTGCATAACCGGTACAGCGGCAGATATTGCCGGAAAGACCATAGCGGACTTCTTTTTCTGTTGGTTTAGGTTTTTCATCCAGCAGTCTTTTGCTTGCCAGAACCATTCCTGGAATACAGTAACCACACTGCACTGCACCGGCTTCCACAAATGATTCCTGAATTGGATGCAAATCATCCTTTGTGCCCAGCCCTTCTACGGTTACAATCTCAGCCTGATCGGCCTGGGGAGCAGGTACCAAACAGGAAGCGGTCAGTTCTCCATTCATAATTACAGTACAGGCACCACATTCACCTTTACCACAGCCTTCTTTGACACCGGTTAGCCCTAAATCTTCTCTCAACAGATCGAGCAGCCTGGTATAGGGAGTAACTTCCAATTCTCTTTTGGCTCCATTAACTGTTATAGTTATCTGCATCAGCTGCTCACCTTCCTTTCTATTTCATTTAAAGCTCTAACCATCACATCTACTGCCACATCTTCTCGATATTCTTTAGTTCCTCTTAAGTCATCTATCGGATTGATACTGGATTTAACTTCTTTTCCCAGCGCTTTATAATCAAGGTCTTTAAGTGTTTGATCAATCATCACCGCTTCTATCCCCTTAAGCCTGACTGGAGTTGGAGCAACTGAACCCATTGCCACACCAGCTTTAACTATTTTTTCTCCTTCAAACTCCATTACAACAGCAAGGGTCAGAGTAGAAATAACAAGGGCTTTGCGGCGGCCAACCTTAATCCAGGCACCCTCTCTCTTATTTTCAGTCATCGGAATTATAATCTCTGTTAAAAGCTCATCTGCTTCCATTAAGTTTCTTTTAGGACCGGTAAAGAAATCTTCTGCCTTAACAATTCTTTCTCCAGCCTCTGTCTGCAGTTTGAAACTTGCCTCATAGCTTAATAGTGGTGCTAAAAGATCTCCTGCAGGGGAAGATGTACAGATATTACCTCCAATTGTACCTCTGCTTCTTATTTGAGGTGAACCAACATCTTCTGCTGCAGCAGCCAACACCGGCAATTTATCCTTAATTAAATCTGAATCCATTAAATCCAGGTGAGTTACCATGGCTCCAATATGCAATTTGTTGTCTTTAACCTTAATTTCTTTGAGCTCATCCAGCTTTACCAAATCCAGCCAGTATTCAATCTCATGCAGTTTTTCATAATTTGCTACCAGTAAATCTGTAGATCCTGCTGCCACTTTGAGCTCTTCTTTATATTCAGCTTTTATTTCCAGAGCTTTTTGAAGATTTTCTGGCTGAAAGTATTCTTTAAAATCTGCGCCAGAAATCGTCTGCCTGTTCTCCTGTTTCATAGGTGATTTTCTCATCATCAACTACCTGCACCTCCCGATTTTCCATTAAGATTCTTCCTTTTACAATTGTTGTATCAACCATACCCCCATTAATCCCAAATAAGATATGGGCATAAGTATTATCACTGTTGATCGCAGTTGGCGGCTTATAATCTACCACAATAATATCTGCTGCCGCTCCCTCTTTTAAAACTCCCAGCTGAGGTCCAAAAGTCTCAGTTGCCAGCTGAGCATTGGTTTTAAAAACCATCTGAGGTATTTCAGTCCAGCCGAGACGAGGATCCCGATTCTGATGCTTGAGCATTAAATTGGCGAACTTAATGCTCTCAAACATATCAGTTGTATAACCATCTGTTCCGAGACCTACTTTTAAACCTTTAGCCAGCGCTTCTTTTAAAGGGGCTGCTCCTACAGCATTTCCCATATTTGATTCCGGGTTATTGATTAGATAACAGTCATTATCTCTTAAGATCTCCAGTTCACCTTCCTGTAGATGCACTCCATGAATGGCCATTGTTCCCGGCCGCCAGATGTTATACTGATCAAGACGCTTAACCGCTCCATTGTAGCCGCGTAATCGGCTGTCTTCTAAATCAGTTCGTCCTTCAGCTACATGAATATGAAAACTACTGTCCAACTCATCTGCCAGATCTGAAACCTGCTCTAAAGTTTCATCCTCTAAGGTAAAAGAAGCATGTAAGCCAATTCTACCATTTAAGTGGTCCATATCTTTCTCCCTAATCTTTCGTAAAAAACTTTCGCTTTCTGTAATTGAATCCTGAGACTGCTCCGGTCCATTGCGGTCAGAAATCTCATAACAGAGATCAGCTCGAATTCCGAGTTCTTCTACAGCTTTAGCAATTAAATCAAGACTGTATCTAACCTGCCCGTAGCTTGCGTGGTGATCAAAAACTGTAGTTACCCCCTGTTTTAAGCC